>NZ_JBQSVM010000003.1:0-146379 GCF_052376235.1 Psychrobacter sp. AOP7-A1-24
ATATTAAAAGTATGAATAACCAATGATAAAAACAACATCGTCAAGGTTATTCATCAATATGTTGTTCTTCGAGTAAAAACAATACCACGTTAATAACGCTCGTAGGTTATCGACTCACAAAGTTACTATACTTAAAAAAAGTTACTATACTTAAAAATAGACTGGTCGTCTAGATAGTAGATACATTCGAGCTAAATGGATTTGGTTATAGAAAGCTTGGCTTACATCGGTAATATTCTAAGTAGTGCTGTTTAGTAGAACTCAATACGGCTGAGCAGATGTTCCTGTACGATGTACGCGCAAATATAAGCACTTGGCCACGCAAACATAAAGGCCAGTCCCCAGGAGTGCATCAGCTCCATAAAGAAACCTTCGATGAATCCTTGTTTTACTACCAATAACGCGGTTGAAATGATCAGTGACATCAACATCGCCATAATGCCAGTAAAAATTAGTCGGTAGTACTTGCGGCGTGTACGTATCCTGATAGTGGGGAAGTTGGCCATAGTATTTGGTTGTCCTGCATAGTGTCAGCTATGCCCAGCCTATGATGCGGGCATACGTTGTATATATAATAGTTAGGTAATGAGTAGTCATAATAGATAGGGTAATAACTACCAGTGTTCATCATACTCCGTGAAGTCGGACGGGTAAAATCGTTATTATCAATAGTAGGGTTTGCTCTATTTTAATAACATTATTGTCTTAACAGCTGTTATCAAATAGCGCGTTCTCAGCAGACGGTTTTGCTACTATAACTAAGGCTAAAAAATTCTAGGAATATATATGGCAGCACAAAAACAACGAGACTCTCAGCAGAAAACACTAGGTATCATCGGTGGTATGAGTTGGGAGAGTACCGAGAGTTATTACCGCCTTATTAATGAAGGTATCAAGGATAAGCTAGGCGGCTTACATTCAGCAGACTTGTTGATTCATAGTGTCGACTTTGCACTGATTGGCGAGATGCAAGCAGAAGGAGCATGGACCGAGCTTGGCGCAATGATGGCAAGTAGTGGCGAGCGACTGCAAGCGGCTGGTGCCCAAGGCTTGTTGATGGCGACAAATACTATGCATAAAGTGATCAGCGATGTTGAAGCCGCGACCAACCTACCGATTATTCATATTGCTGACGCTACTGCTAAGGAGATTGAGAAACAGGGTCTGACCAAAGTTGTGCTACTTGGTACGCAGTTCACCATGACTCAAGATTTTTATAAGCAACGTTTGATCGATGCAGACTTACAAGTACTGTTACCAGAAGATGAGGCGAGAGCAGAGGTACATCGTATTATTTATGATGAGCTGTGCAAAGGACAGATACTTGATAGCTCACGCCAGTATTATCGCCAAGTCATTACCGATTTGGCCAACGAAGGGGCAGAAGGTGTGATATTAGGCTGTACAGAGATTGGCTTACTTATCAAACAAACTGATAGCCCCATACCTGTATTTGACACCACGGCTATTCATGCAGCCGCGGCGGTAGATTTTTTATTAGAGTAGTGCGGATAATAAAAACAGGCAAGCCTATAACGCTTTAACCAGCCGCTCAAGCAGTTCAAGCGTGCTTTCTTGTTTGACCAAAGCCACCCCTTGTCCTGCCCATAAAGACAGATGTTCTGCATCCATGTTCTGAGACGCATGAGCTCGCACAAATTTGGTCATGGCATTTAATTGCGGATAGGGCGGTAGCGTATCAGCGCTCTCAAATTCAGCAAAATCACGTAGATAATCATTTAATAAACCGCGCGCGAGCTTACCTGAAAACAGACGAGTCAATCGCGTTTCTGAGCTACGTTTGCTATGACTAGCATCGAGTAATGCTTGTTTATAAATGTCATTGATACTACATTTATCTGTAGTCAAAAACGCCGTCCCTATTTGTGCCAGCTCAGCACCAATTGTCTGAACTGCTTTGATGGCTTGACCATTCATGATGCCACCCGCTGCAATCAATGGGATATCGGTACAGGCACGCGTTTGGCTAATTAGTGTCAATAGCCCCAATGGATCGCTCTCACTTTGCGGCAACCAACCACCGCGATGTCCGCCAGCTTCGACCCCTTGTACGCATACCGCATCTGCGCCAATATCTGTCCATGCCTTCGCTTCTAATGGGTGATTGGCCGTGCCGATGACGAGTGTACCGAGACTTTGTAGACGCTGGACTTGTTCAGCACTGATAATGCCAAAGGTAAAACTGGCGACAGGCACAGGGTTGTCATAGAGCACTTGTAACTGCTCTGAGAAATTTTGAGCGGGGCATTTAGGTAGTGTAAATTCGATAGTGTTGTCTCGATAGTACTTACTTAGCCAAGCAGGGAGTTCGGTATCAATGGTCGTATACTCCTGCTTGGAGAGTACCATCAGGTTGATCATAAAAGGTCGGTCGGTGAGCGATTTGATGGTATCAATTTGGCCAGTCAAAACATCTGGTGCCGTCATGCCAGATCCTAATGAGCCCAGTCCACCAAAGTTACTCACCGTCGCCGCCAGTTCAGGTGTGGTTGCACCTGCCATTGGTGCTTGGACGATAGGGTAGGAGAGGTTCAGGGTATCAAGTAAGCTCATGACTGGCTGCCTTTTAGTAGAGTGTTTGCATGAGCTACTTTAACAAAGCTGAACATCGTATGTGTTAGATAGTGTGCATTTAGTTAGAAAATAGGATGGTGGGTTTTGGAGATGGCTTTATAGTTGAAATATAGCGCCAGATGGATTAAATAAAGCTATAATACTTTTTAATTACGCTAATCCTAGTATTTATCTCTTACTGTTATTGCTAATATTATGTTCAAAAAAATATCTAAAAATTTTCAAAAGAAAAAATATAACTATGCACCACTTGTTAGTTATCACCTTGGTTACCAAAATTCTAAGGTGATAAATACCTATATAGAAAAAAAATATGAGAGAGAAATAACAAGTAAAAATCAAGTTAAACAACTTTCGGATGATTTTTACTATGAGCTCTATTCGTTTAAAAACCTACCTATACATTATCTTTTATCGATTGTAGTCGTTGCTCCATTAGTTTCAATAGCGTCGATATATTTTTTGTTCGTCGCTACTCGACAAGACTCTTATCCTATAGTTTCAGTTATTTTAGCTACTATAAGTTTAACAATATTTGTTGTATGTCGTGAAAAGAAGGAAAAATTAATATTAAAAAAACAATCAATAATCCATGATAAGAGCTTTAAAACGATTGATGATGCTAGGCTATACTGGATATTAAATAAGGTTGGAATGCGAACTAATATTTATGAATTTGCAAATAAATTGTCTAAATGGAAAGGTTTAAAAGAAAAGCATAACCGTAACTCTCAAATTAACTGGTTAAACTATATTTATGATCCTCAATCGAAACCTAGGATATTAGCTTTATTTATTGCTTTTATTTCTCTATTTACAGTTGTTACGATGAATACATTTGAAATTGAACCATTCTCGGTAATAGTTAGCTTTTTTGGCCTTAAGCATATCTTAGTAGAAGAAACGTGGCTGATTCTATTTCTAATATTTTTAATATGTTTCTTATCTTGGCAACTAATATTTATAGGCCATATTTTGAGTAGGGGAGCAACTCACTTTATAGGCTTACTAAACAGAAATAATCTTAGTGAACTAAAATTTAATATTTTAATAAATTTCTTACTTGATAATATCGACTTGAAAAATGAGGATGGTTTTAATTGATTACTTCAGTTTAATCAGTTTAATCAGTTTAATCAGCTTAAAGATTCTTAAGTCCGTTTAAACTAAGGCGTATTGAGCATTCAAAAACAGTCATTTTAAGGGCTATGGTCGAATGTTCAACACACCTTAAATAGTTTTGCTTATCTTTTAATTCAACTGCAACGACCCTTTGGCATTCATCAGCAGCTCAACCACATCGTCACCGCTAATGACTTCAAAACGCTTATCAACATCTGATTCTTCCACGCCGTTGTGTTTCATGCAAGCGCCGCAGACCAGTACTTGACCGCCTTTTTCAACAACGGCTTCTAGTAACTCACCAGCAGGTTCAAACGGAGCGCCGATATCTACGTTGTCTAGCGCATTTGGTTTTGCCAGATGCACCGCATCTACCATGAGTATGACAGTAGCAGAATGGCCTTTTTTCAGCGCTACACCTGCCATGGTAAATGCTAAGGTAATTTTGCTTGGATTTGTTTCACTATTATCAAATAATGTGCCGACATAATCTGTTGTATTAGCCATATTGTTCTCCTTATAAGACTATATTTATTTTGTCTGAGTATGTACTCACTACTATCCTAGCATTTATTATACTTATTTATATAATGTATTGTTATGCAATAGTAGTCATAAGGTTACTTACTTGTGACGTGCTCTTGAGTAATATTCAGTAGAGCCGTTTTTAGCCAAGCTAGCTTGATATTACTCCGTCGGCGGCCAAGGGCGGTCGGCATCACTCTTGATCCATTCAGCCACGTAACCTGTTGGCGGTAGATCCCAATCAGATTGTCCCAATGCGGCCAGTACTTGTGCTGTGTCGATCACTCTACCACCCTTTGTTACACCTGTACGCAGTAAGCCAGATGAGCAAGGCTTACCTTTGACCCACATCGATTGCTCGATGTAGAGCCAGCGCGCATCGATACCGACGATTTTGGTCTTGAGCGTGACTTTTTGAAAGGCGCGAATACGCTTACGGTATTGAATAGTGCTACCAGCGATCACCAACCCCCAACGTTGTTTTAACAGCTGCTTGCCAAGCCCAGTCCGTACCGCAAAGTCCATACGACCCAAATCATAAAGTGTAAATACGCGGCCGTTATTCATCTCCAAAAAATTATCGATATCAGATAAGCGGCAGCGAAATTGAATCTCACTGGTGTCTTTGAACGTTAGTGTGTCGCCTTTTTTTACTTTTAGAGCAGCATGAGCGATAGTGCTAGCATAACGGATAAATGGGTACATAGAGCACTCTCAAAAGGGTTAAAAGATAACGTTATTGTGTTGTCATTGATGACAATGGTTATTTGTCGTCAGAGACCATAGCCTGAGAGGGTTCGCCAGTAGAAGCCACACCAATCCAATTAAAATAAGCACTGACCGTTTCCGGTATCCAGTTAATATCGAATTTTGAAGTCTTGGACTCTTTATTATTGGTGACAGACGATTTATTTTTGGCCTGACCGTTGTCTGAGCGATAACGCAAATAACCAATATGTCCACCGTGGTCAGTATCTAAGATAGTGACACTCTCAGAGACATCATTTGGTGTCGCTGTGAAGCCGATAAACGGATCATCTTTTGCACTGATGAGCAGCAGAGGGTGCGTGACATTGCGCAAATAGGGCATGGCGGATGCAGTGTGGTAATAGTCATTTTTGGAGCGATATCCGTGACGCGGCGCGGTAAAGATATCATCAAAATCACTGATACGATTGGATGATTTGATAGCGTTGATTTCATCTTGCGTGAGATCGTTTGCCAATGCTTTCTTGATAATTGGGTTGAGCAGGTACGGCGTATAGATACGATGACTCAAAAAGCTGTGCATAGTAATAGCCGCTGAGGACATATCGACTGGTGCAGAAATAACCACTGCACCTTTGCATAGGACTTTGTCCTCATATTCGCCCATGTATTTAGCCAGTGCATTACCACCTAATGAGACACCGACCGCATAGATATTGGTATACTGCCCGCGTAAGTTCTGTAGCGCATGATGTACTTCATTCGTATCTCCCGCGTTATAAAACACCTTTCCACTGGCAGGAATACCGCCACAACTGCGAAAGTGGGCGACGACAAAGTGCCAGCCTTGCGCATGGACTTGGTGCGCTAACGCACGAGCATAATGACTGTCACTGCTGCCTTCCATACCATGAAACAGTACGATTAACGGTGTTTGTTCAAGCTCAGCGTCTGTTGATTCTGCTATAGGGTGCGCATCATAAAAGTCATAGGCAATATCGCTCTCGTCCAGTGAGTCTTTTTCGACCACGCGGCGGTAGGTTGGAGCTTTGGGTGCAAAGAATTTAGGTAAGATGCTTTGTAGATGTGGGTTGGTCAGCCAAAATGGCGGTTTAAAAGGCGCTGGAGAGAAAGGTTTGGTCGAGTTGGAAGCTGACATAAATGGCTCTTATTTAATTATTGTCAAAAAGCAATGCCTTATCATACCGAGGCTAATGCTCAAAACCAATAACTTTCAGTGAACGCATGATTACTGAAAGCAGCTACCAAAAATTAGCTACTAAAAATCATTTACCGAAAAACAGCTACTGAAAAAAGCCAACAAATAAGCATATTGAGAAGAGAGGTGTCTAAAGTGGCTAATGACTAAAACGGCTGATGAGAGTATTCAGCTAAATTCTTTTAATTTTCTGGCTTATCCAATACCCGCCCATCCATTGCTAAGCGCTCTTTTAAATTATGGACATCTACTTCAGCGAGTGTGGCAGTTAATGTCACTTGTTTACTGTAGGCAACATCATCGATATGACCGCCAAGACTCTCTATCATATAGCGGCATTGCGCTTCAGTCGCAAACTCTGCCAGTATCTGGACCTGTGTCATCGGTACATAGGGATTTAGTACCATTTCATCGACAGCTGCTTGGGCAGAGCCTGCATAAGCACGGGTGAGACCACCAGCACCCAATTTGATACCACCGAAGTAACGTACCACGATGATAATCACATTGCCGATCGACTTATGCTGCAGCACATTCAATATTGGACGACCTGCCGTACCGCTTGGCTCGCCATCATCATCAAACCCTGCACTGGTGGTGTTATCAGGATCACCGATAATGTATGCCCAGCAGAAATGACGAGCATCAGGATATTGCTCACGTAACTGTTCCACGTGAAACATTGCTTGCTCACGAGAGGTTACTGGATAGGCGTAAGCGATAAACTCAGATTTTTTAATTTCTAGTCGCGTGGTAACAGCACGTTTTAGCGTTTGATAGCTCATATTTCATCAGGCTTAGGTTGGATATGTTAAACTGGTCTGACTTTCACTGGCTTCTGTATTGGGCGCAGTGTTCATTTAATTTTTCATTATAGTACCATTTCTAACCATCGAAGATAACGCGTCGCTCACGGCTGAGTGCTAGTGTCGTTAGTTTCTGATTTAGGGCTGGTATAATAAAACCGATGGTAGTAAATAGTATGCGTTTAGATAAATTCATTAGTAAAGCCACCGAGCTGTCGCGCAAAGAATCAAAAAAGATCATGCACGCAGGTGAGGTTACCGTAAACGATCAAGTGGTCAAAGATCCTGGTCTACATGTCGATGTCGTCAACGATGATGTGATGTGGGCAGGCGAGCCATTGTCGGTCGCTGCTGGTAATCGCTATATCTTATTGTATAAGCCTGAAGGCTTTGAATGTACGCTCAAAGTTAAAGAGTATCCAATCGTTACCGAACTGATCGCTGTGCCAGAATTAGGTAGCCTTCGTATCGCTGGACGTCTCGATGTCGATACCACTGGTGCGTTGCTGATGAGTGATGACGGCGGTTGGCTACATCGCGTCACCAGTCCTAAACACGAACATGCAAAGGTATACGAGCTAACTCTAGCAGATGCAATGGATAGTGACGCACAAGAAAAAGCCGTAAAAAAAGTGGCTGAAGGTATCCTGCTTGAGGGGGATTACGAGCCAACCAAACCGGCGACTCTTGAGTTCATTGATGAAAAACATGCACGCCTGACATTAGAGCAGGGCAAATATCATCAGGTCAAACGTATGATGGGTTACTTTGGCAATCGAGTCACGGAGCTGCACCGAGCCAGTATCGGTCACATTAATCTAGAAGGCCTAGAAAAAGGCGATAGCCGTTTCTTAACGTCAGAAGAAGTCGCCAAATTTTAAGAGGTAGTAGAGGTAGTAGAGATAGTAGAGATAGGCACTGAACCAGCTAAGTCTTTGCATTGATACTTGTATTGAAATTATCGTTTCAAACCCATTGGCAGCCATTATATAGTGGCTGCTTTTTGCGGTCTGCTATCTTGTATTTATGTCTATTGTCTACCTGTGTTGCCTATCTCTTAAAGCTAAGTAGCAGTTTTGCGACTTTAACCATTTATTGCTTTGCAAAATTATCCTATATGCTACAGTCTTTTTATCTATATTTTTATAACAGATAACCCTTAAACCATTTTCAAAAACTCAACTAGTAAGAAAATGGATTGCTACCTTTGAATTAATGGTTGCTTTAGAATTGGGGTTAATATCGAAAACCGTCATTATCAAAAACCAGATAGGAACCCTTCTGTGACATTACCTGTATTAAAGTCTGCCAGTCTAATCAGCGTCATACTACTAGCAACCACTGCTTGCGCTCAGCCCAGTTCAGCAGATGCCAACAGCAATAACGTCGTCTCTCAAAGTAATCAAAGCACTCAAAATTCGCAAACGGTTAAAGAGGTGAGTACAACTGTCGACGAGCGCTTGCGCCAACTATTGACCCAAGCAGGTATCAAAACCCAAATAACCTCTATTGTGCCATCCAAACTGCCTAATATGTATCAAGTCAATTTGGCTGGGCAACTGCCACTACATATCACCGAAGATGGTCGTTACGTCATCCAAGGCGAGCTACAAAAGAACCCAAGCGAACGTGTCGTGACCAAAACGCCTGTTCGCAGTACGAGCGCGCAACTGGGCAAGCCGGTTAGCGCCAGCACGAAGTCAGACATATTGGCCAATATGTCTGCGCTCAAAAACATGAGTGCAAAAACGCCATTCTTTTATACCGCAGTGCCGGGCGTCATTTGGGGTGCGACGTTAGAAGGCGTGCCTTTCTTATTATCAGATGATGGTCAGTACATTACCGATGGTGAAATATCAGTTATCGAAAATGGTCAGTTTGTTGGGCTTGATGAAGAGTTTGAAGCACTGAAGAACCAGTCTGTGTTTGAGACACTGGATAAAAGCCAGCTAATTACTTATCCAGCAACTAGCCCTGAGAGAGCCGTTATCTATGTGGCTGATGATGTGAATTGTCCTTACTGCCGCCGACTGCATCAGCAAGTGCCAGCACTTAATGCAAAAGGTGTAACGGTCAATGTCATCGGTTATCCTATATATGAAGCGTCACCTAAGCAGATGCGTGGTATCTGGTGTCAAGCCACCGAAGACAGTCGCCGTCAGGCATTTGACAAAGCGATGCTACAAGGTGAAATGACACCTGCACCAGCCAGCTGTAATACAGATCATGTGACGCCCAATCGTGAAAAAGCTGCTGGATTGGCTGTGATGGCAACACCTGCAATTTATCGTGAAGATGGTGTGCTATACCAGGCAAGTTTTGAGAGTCCAGAGTTTTTAGAGTTCTTAGGCGTTGAATAATTAATTAGTGTGACCACATGCTTTAACAGCTCAAAGCTTTAAGGTATTAATCTGCTAGATAAAGCAGTAAAAAACCCGCCTTATGAACTGCTTCATAAGGCGGTTTTTTTATAGTTCTATTCAAATAGTTCTATTCAAAAATTTCTACGTCTCAAAAGCTGTCTTAAATATCTTATGGCAAGACGATATCAACGATTTTCCAATTGATAAGCCCTTCACGCTGCATCTCGATAGTGAGAGGATAGCCTTTCACTTGACCGCTAATACTAAAGCAATTGATACCGCAGTAGCTCAGCGTTGGTTTTTCACTATCATTACCTTGGGCTACTTGCTGCTCAAGTTCTGCAGCTTGTTTTTTCATGACTTGCTGCATTTGGCTTTTGACCACCGCATCGACATCACCACGCTGAATAATCAAACTTTGAATCAGGTTTTTCAAGTCAACTTGATCGCTAGCGATGGCCCATGCTGCCGCTAACTCTTTGGTTGCTGTATTGGCTTGACCTTGGGTATTAATAACCTTTTCGATATTCTGCGGCGTGATGGCCCCTTCAACTGCCTGCGCGATGAAGCCGTTCGCTGCTTGGGTCAACGCATCACCGCCTAACTCGGAGATTAGCGGATACTTAGTCATGGTCGTTGCAAATTGGCTGGTTAGCTGATTCTGGACACTTGGTTGCACTTGCTCATAATTAATAGCCGCTGCAATCGTGGCACCATCCTTATCGTCGTAAGCATTTTTGAGCTGATAAGCGCTATAGTAAGGCGAGCCTGCATACACTGCTATCGCAATTATGATGAATAGAATAACCAGCTTTTTCATAAGACTTGATACCTTGTCGCAAGCGTCATCACTATGAGTTTGAATGACCGTAGATGTGGTGACAAATATTAGCATGACTGGACACGGCTCAGGTACGAAAAGCTTTGCAGTAACCTTAATAAATCGTTTGTCTTTTGCCACGGTAGGAACAACGGCTAATTTCATCATTTAAGATCTTGATAAATCAGAAGACCATCTCCATAAATAGCGCAAACTTTTTATAATTGATTTGGCTAAGCAGCCTTTACCGTATTTGTTGGTTAAGTCTAAATATGATCGTTCTGTAGCATTGTGACCTATTATGTTTCATGTGAAACGTTATATATGTCTAATGCGTAAGAATAACGATTAGTATCATTGTTCATTAAGCTGATGATTTGACGGACCGGTGTGGCTGTAAAGACGATAGGAGAGAGCATGAGTAAGCGCGATTTTTATGAAGTATTAGGTGTCAGCAAGACCGCTGACAGCAAAGAAATTAAGCGAGCCTACCGTAAGCTTGCCATGAAATACCATCCAGATCGCAACTCTGATGATCCTGATTCGGAAGAAAAATTCAAAGAAGCTTCAATGGCTTATGAAGTATTGAGCGACGAAGAAAAACGTTCAGCCTACGACCGCATGGGCCATGCAGCCTTCGAAAACGGTATGGGTGGCGGCGGCTTTGGCGGTGCGGGCGGCGGAAACTTCCAAGATATCTTTGGCGATATCTTCGGTAACTTCGGTGATATCTTTGGTCAGCAGCGTGGCGGCGGCGGTGGGCGTTCGCGTCGTGGCTCTGACTTACGTTATGTGATTGAGCTTACATTAGAAGAAGCCGTACGTGGCTGCAAAAAAGAAATCAGCTTCACGGCTCCTGCGCCTTGTGATACCTGTGATGGTAAAGGGGCAAAAAATGCCTCTGATGTTGTAACCTGTCAGACTTGTCATGGCCAAGGTCAAGTACGTATGCAGCAAGGCTTCTTTGCGGTACAGCAAGCTTGTCCTCATTGCGGCGGTACTGGTAAACAGATCAAAAACCCTTGTCCAGACTGTCATGGTAATGGCGTAAAAGACAAATCACGTACGTTAGAAGTCTCTATCCCTGCAGGTGTCGATGATGGTGATCGCGTTCGTCTAGCAGGCGAGGGCGAAGCGGGCGGCGCTGGTGTACAAAACGGCGATCTATATGTCGAAGTACGCGTCAAACAGCACAATGTATTCACCCGTCAAGGCGCGGACCTATATATGGATGTACCAGTAAGTATCACTGATGCAGCATTAGGTAAAGAAGTCGAAATCCCAACCTTAGATGGCAAAGTGAAAATCAAAGTGGCAGAAGGTACGCAAAGCGGTAAGTTACTGCGTGTACGGGGCAAAGGTGTAACGCCAGTCCGTACTACCATGAAAGGTGATTTGATTTGCCGTGTGGTTATCGAAACGCCAGTGAATCTGACTCGTGAGCAAAAAGACTTGTTACGCCAATTTCAAGATACTTTAGATGATGATAGTAAACACCAACAGTCGCCACATAAAAAATCATTCTTCAAAAAAATCGGCGATTTATTCGATTAAGAATGAGCCAAACTAAGTAGTAAATACTAAATTAAGCCCAAAGGTTTCATGTGAAACCTTTGGGTTTTTTTTGACGGTATAAAAAGCCCCTCATGTAGTGATATTTGCTAAACTTACGATAAATATGATTAAAAATAATTTCACCAAATATAAAGTAACTAAGGTAAAAGTATGAGCGAACAAGCAAATAATAAATCTATCAACGTTGGCGTAATCGGTGCAGGCGGTCGTATGGGTCGTATGCTTATCGAAGCGGTACAAAACAATCCGCAAACTACATTAAAAGCAGCGATTGAACGCCAAGGCTCTAGCCTAGTTGGAGCAGATGCAGGCGAGGTTGCTGCTATCGGTCATTTAAACGTAAAAATCGTTGATGACTTAGCCGCTGTGATTAACGACATCGATGTGCTGATTGATTTTAGCTTACCTGATGCCACCGAAAAAAATATGCAAGTTTGTGCTGAGAATAACGTCGCTATGGTCATCGGTACGACAGGATTCAATGAGCAGCAGGAACAAGTACTGACAAAAGCAAGTGAGCAAATTACTATCGTGTATGCAGGTAACTATTCGACAGGCGTTAATTTATCATTGAAACTACTTGGGATGGCTGCCAAAGCGTTTGGCAATGATGCTGATGTAGAAATCATCGAAGCACATCATAAGCACAAAATTGATGCACCTTCTGGCACCGCATATATGATGGCTGAAGCAGTCGCAGATGCGCGCGGACAGAATCTAAAAGACGTCGCTATTTATGGCCGTGAAGGACAAACTGGCGAGCGTGAATCTGGAACAATCGGTATTCACGCAATACGTGGTGGCGAAATCGTAGGCGATCATACTGTGATGTTCATCGCAGATGGCGAAGTGGTTGAAATCACTCATCGTGCGCGTGCTCGCATGACATTTGCCGCTGGTGCGGTACGTGCTGCAACTTGGGTCGTTGAGCAAGCAGTGGGACAGTACAATATGCAGGATGTACTTGGATTGAGTGACTAACCGACTATTTAGGGTTGATGGCTGTCTATATCGTTATGACTGATAGCTCGATGACTTAATAGCAGTAAGGGAGCAGGCATGAATAGCACCAAACGTTGTATTAGACATAAACTGATTGGTGCGATTTCTTTACGAATTGAATAGTTAACCAAGCAAATTATTAAGCACAAAAAAGCGCGATACGGGTATTAACCGTGCCGCGCTTTTTTGTGGAATATTACAAATACTAGTCAATATAAACTACTTCGAGCGGTGGGAAACCATTGAACTCTACCGATGAGTACGAGTTGGTATAAGCACCAGTGGTTAGCCAATAGATTTTATCACCAATCTCAAGCTCTTCTGGTAGCTGATAACCTGCTTCTTCATACATAATATCAGTTGAGTCACAGGTTGGACCAGCTAGTACTACTGTGCCTTCACTGGTAGAGGTTTCCATCTTAGGCGTATAGATAGGATACTTGATGGCTTCCCCCAACGTTTCGATTAAGCCTTGGAATAGACCAACATCGGTATACACCCAACGGGTCAAATCAGTATCAGACTTACGAGAGATCAGTACCACGTCACTGACCAATACGCCTGAACCACCAACCAACGAACGACCCGGCTCTAAAATAATTTCTGGCATTTCATCGTCGTTATAGTCGTCAGTCAGATAGCTGGTAATTTCTTCAGCGTAGACTTTGATAGGGTTAACTTCACTAATGTAGTTGGTCGGGAAGCCGCCACCCAAATTGATCATTTGTAGCTTGATACCTTCTTCATTCTTCATCCAGTCAAACATATATTTGACTTTGGCTAACGCATCATCCCATGCAGCGACGTCTTTTTGTTGGCTACCGACGTGGAACGAGATACCATAAGGGACCAAGCCCAGCTCGCGTGCTTGAACCAGTAAATCAATTGCCATGTTAGGATGGCAACCAAACTTACGTGATAGTGGCCACTCTGCTGTCTCTGACCCTTGGACTAAAATACGAACAAATATCTTAGAACCTGGGGCGTGTTTGGCAATATTTTTCAGATCCGCTTCTGAATCAGTCGCGTACAGATCGATGCCTTTTTCAAAAGCGTATTTAACATGTTCGGCTTTTTTAATAGTATTGCCGTATGAGATACGCGATGGTTCCACATCGCAGTCAAGCACGCGATCAAGCTCATAGATAGAGGCGCAGTCAAAGTTTGAACCAAGATCTGCTAGCAAGTTGATCACTTCCACCGCAGGGCTAGCCTTCATTGCATAATGCAATTTTGCTTTAGGAAACAAGCTGACCATTTCATGGTACTTGGTTTCGATACGGCTAAGGTCAACTACTAAGAAAGGTGTCTCGCGACCTTCAGCAGCCTTGGTAAATTTCTGCCAGCTGGCAGGGTCAAAATATTGATCAATTTTGATCATTGTCATAGTAATAAACCTTTTGCGGAAACTGTATCGGTTAGAAAGAAGTATCGCCAAACAGTGAATACTAAATGATAGCATTCACTGTAGATATAACGATGTGAAGGATAAAGACGGAATAACAGGGATAAGAATAAAGGGTGGAGCTTTAAGAATTGGCGGCTTGTGTTTGTTTTTCCGTTGGCTGTGCTTCTTGTTTTTCGCGTATTTTTAAAACTTTGCGAACTTTATCACGAGCACGCGTTTGCTTAAGACGAGATAGGTAGTCAACGAATATCACACCATTGAGATGATCCATCTCATGCTGGATACAAACAGCAAGTAGCCCTTCTACAACTTCGTCGATAACCTCACCGTTACCGTCTAATGCTTCGATACGGACTTTATTAGGACGTTCGACTTTGTCATAGACGTCGGGTACGGATAAACAGCCTTCTTCGTACGGCTGCTTTTCTTCAACCAGTGGCGTGACCTTTGGATTGATAAAAACTCTAGGAGAGTTTTTATCTTCAGACAAATCCATAACGATAAGCTGAATATGATGATCCACTTGACTGGCTGCAAGCCCAATGCCTTGAGCATCATACATCGTCTCGATCATGTCTGCGATTAAGGTTTTGATTTCAGCAGTCACTTCCTTGACAGGCTTGGCGATAGTACGCAAGCGAGGATCTGGGTAACTTAAGATAGGGAGTAGTGCCATAACGCTCACCTCAATGATAAGGACAAAATAGGGTTGATATTATAAGATAAATGGGGACAAAAGTAATGCTTATCAATACTTTCGCAGTCATATGATGCTATATGTATATAGAAAGCCTAGATTTTAATAGTAAATGGCATAAAAAAGCCCCGCTTAACGCAAGGCTTTGTTTATATGGTATTTTAGTTAGCTAGTAATCGACTATGCACGGCGTTTGTTTACAATCATTTCATATAAGAATAGTAAGATAATTGCACCAATCACTGAAAATATAAGACCAGTGAAACCACCGTCAGCATTAATACCGATTAGTCCAGCTAAGAAACCACCTAGCATTGCACCAACGATACCCAATACGATAGTCATAATCCAACCCATAGGGTCATTACCTGGTTTGATAGCACGTGCTAGTAGACCTGCGACTAAACCTACAATAATCATCCAAATAAAGCTCATGTTATTCTCCTACTATTATTAATTATTAATATTTATAATGTGTTACAAGTTCTGATAAATCTATTGTAAACAGTCCTTGGGCACAAAAATAAGCCTAAAATGTTACTACTGTAGGGGCTATGTGAGAAAAAAGTCCGATTTGCTATCGAGTAGGGTCAATAAGTAAACGAAAGGTTACAAAGGTAGCTGTGGTGCTAACATCACTCATTAACGTGGTAGCTGTCATACTAGAGTTATATAGACATTGGAAATAAAAAACGCAGCTATCTAATAGATGGCTGCGTTTTTATGTATAACACAAGAGCTTTTGTTGTTTCTAGCTAGAAGCGTTATCCGTTATGCAATGCGGTTAACAAACGCTGATGAATGCCTTCAAAACCACCATTGGACATGACCACAATCGCATCACCTGCTTTTGCATGACTGCTGATATGCTCAATGATAGCGTCAATGCTTGATAGTACTTGTTGGTTGCCGATAGAGTCGCTAGTAGCCTTTGCTTGTTCGACGACATCTTTTAAGCCCCATTCTAGACCAGCAGGCTCGTACCATAATGTGTAGTCCGCAATTGACGCTGATTGAGCTAGGCTGTCTTGATGAATACCCATTTTCATAGTGTTACTACGTGGCTCAATAATGGCCCAAATGCGTCTATCAGCCAGCTTCTTTTTGGCACCGTCTAATGTGGTTGTAATAGCTGTTGGATGATGGGCAAAATCATCAAAGACTAAGATGTCGTTGACGTCGCCGATCAGCTCCATCCGGCGTTTGATACCAGCGAAATCTGATAAGGCAGCACAGGCAGTCTCAACACTGACGCCAACGTTGTAGGCAGCAGCCACGGCAACTAGCGCATTGTTGACATTATGAATGCCACTCATTGACCAGTTTACGATGGCAGTGGTCTTTTTGTCAGCAGAAAAACTGACTCTGAACTGGCTACCATCTGCTTGAATCAGCTCAGCCTGCCAGTCGCTACTATCTTTTAGAGTACGCGCGCTTTCATTGTTATCAGCTAAAGTAGAGTCAATGACAGCGGTACGCCAAACAGGTGTCCAGACCCCTTTTGCTAGCGTGTCTTCTAAACTGGTGGTCGCGGCTGGCATGATAATTTTGCCAGTGCTTGGAATCATGCGCACCATATGGTGGAACTGAGTTTGTATCGCATTGATGTCTGCAAAGATATCTGCATGATCAAACTCAAGGTTATTCAAAATAGCCGTGCGTGGACGATAGTGAACGAACTTCGAACGCTTATCAAAAAACGCAGAATCGTACTCATCTGCTTCAATCACAAAATAGCCAGATTCGTTATCATCACTTTTATCAGCACCCAAATAGCTACTGTGTGCAAACACTTGCTGCAAGTGCTCGTCAGTCGTATCAACCAATGGTACACCGCCAATTAGAAACCCTGTATCAATACCAGCATAATGTAATATCCATGCAAGCATAGTTGTAGTTGTGGTCTTACCATGAGTCCCTGCAACGGCAATTACGTGACGTGACTGCAATACTTGCTCAGATAAAAACTGCGGACCTGAGGTATAGCGAAAGCCATTATCTAGCATGTACTCAATCACATCCATGCCGCGTTTCATCGCATTTCCAACGACGACTAGATCTGGCGTTGGTTGCAAGTGCTCTACTAGATAGCCTTCTTCAATAGTGACGCCAGCATTCTCGAGTTGAGTAGACATAGGCGGGTAGACATTGGCATCTGAACCTGTGACCGTATGCCCAAGTGCACGAGCTAGCAATGCCAGTGAGCCCATAAAAGTACCACAAATACCAAGAATATGAATATGCATAGACGTTCCGTACGCGCTTAAGTGAAAAGAATAGAGAGCTGATAAAATAAAATTAGAAGTACTTAGCTGTTATCATTAAAAATAAATACTATTGATACCTAGCGACCAATATATTAGCTGGGCAAACCAGCAATCATTGTAAAGTAAACCCTGTTCGATGACTAATAAAAAACGCCTAACAAGTAGGCGCTATATAGCTAATAGACTTTAGCTGTTTTAGTATTGAGCGATAGACTAATTAACAACTGGTATTATGACGCTTTTGTTCAGGTAGTTCTTGTTGATCCGTTTATTATTTGCGAGATAATGTATAGTCTTTATCTAAATTATGATGCTCACCCATACGTACTAGATGATTGTCTTGTATGCGATAGGTCTCGATGTTTTTGCTTTCATAAACAATCGTGATTTTGTCATTATCCTGTCGGTAGACACCGGATTCGAGTAGGGGTGCTTTTGATTCTTTGGGGTTATGGTAGTTGCTTGCTTTTAATACAGACCCATCAGCGAATAGATTCAACGTGACCTCGATACTGTCACAGTCTGTACAAGAGACCATACCGCCATAATCGCCCATCAATGTTGCTTGCAGCATACTGCTCTTTGCTTCTGATCGCTCCATAGAGCTATCTACATAAGTATTTTTGTTTGACTGAGCAGCAGCAATCAGCGACTGCCCTTCCACCATTTCACTTGTCTCGTCATCACTCGCTAGCTCAACATTCTCATCCTGCAATGCTTGCGAATCATCTTGTGATTCAGGACTAGTAGCAGCGAATGTAGATACCATGTCTTTGTCGGTATTAGATGAAGCGCTATCACAGCCTACGATCAACGCGCATAGTGATGCTACAAATAACGCAGGACGCCACCGCTTTACTATAGTTAACGTAGTAGAGTGAACAGAAGCAAGATATATCATGGTTATACCAAAAACAGTTATTAACAAGTATTTTTCAAGCTCATCTATACTATAGACACCATAAAACCACTGTCAAAAATCAGGACAATGAGGAATGGGCGCATAGTAGTAATATAAATTGAGAGCTTGAGAGCATTATCTTATATGTAAAATGCAGATAGCTTATGAATAGAAAGCGATAAATATCTGATACTTATTCATTTATGATAAAAGCTGACTAAAGATATCAAAAGCTAAAAAACATCTCTGTGGGCTTTTTGTTGTTACCGAAAAGTTCAAGAAATAAAAGAAATCGTAGAAACACCTGTCGGTGTAACCAATGCGGGTTATAAAGGCGGATTAACAGTAGATAAAAAACAGACATTGTATCTAAGATAGCAATGTCTGTTTCAAAAGTAGAAGCAGGAATAAAACCTAACGTTTTATCAAGTCATAGGATATTAATTAATAGGCTTGATGATACGCAATAATATCAATATATGTACAATCAGTAGCACACTAAATAAAATCAAAGATTGCTCAGGGATGCTTAACCCCATAAATGTCCAATCAACAGAAGCACATTCGCCAGAACCGGCAAAAACTTCTTCGAACACTTGTAAAATAGGAAGCGTATCAAGCCAATAGTTCAGCCCTGGTCCACAAGAAGGTACTTGGTCAGCAGGCAAATATTGCAACCATACATGGCGCGCTGCTACCGCCGTTGCCCAACCAATACCTACTAAGCTACCAAGCCACAGTAGTAGCCTTATCACTTTAGACTTAGGATTAAACAATGCGGATATTAGGGCAAAACCGCCCATGACTATTAAGCCAACACGCTGAAAAATACAGAGCGGGCAAGGAGAAAGCCCTAGGTGGCGCTGTAAATAAAACAGCGCAAAACTCATGCCTATGATGGCCATTATTACCAAAAATACTTGCAGGTTACGGTAAGTAGTTAGCTGTCGCATCGTGCGGTTACTCTTATATGTTTATCTATAATAGATGTAGGGCAGCAATCAAGATTAAGCAGTCAAAATTTAACAATCAACCACCAGTCATCAAAATTTAGCAATTAAAAACTAGCAGTTAAGGCTCAGTAATTAAAAGCTAGCGATATTGTTGTAAAAACTCCATAAAGTCTTCTGTTTCAGACTGCTCAATTTCAGCTTGCTGCAAGATAGATTTTTCTGCCAATACTTCGTATTTAGCTTGAGTATTTGGACTAAGTGTCTGCTGTAGTAAAGACTCGCGATGCTGTTGAGCCAATGTAAAGCCAAGCTGCCATAAGCTGCCTAAGCGTTTGCTGTCGGAATTCACTTGTGCGGAAATAGTTGATTCAGAGTGTCCTGCTTTGCCTTGCATCAATGCGACGGCCGCGCGGTAATCATTACCACCGTAGTGAGCATCAAGTAATGCGGCAAGCGGCTGCATACGCTCTAGGTGCGTTAGCATCCAGCTTTCAAGTGATTGCTCTTGACCATTATTGATAATATGCAAGTCATCACGGCGACCTTCGTTGACCACACGCTCAAGATTGATAGCGAGCGATTCCTCTTCTTCAGGTAGCAGGTCTGGTGAGTCACTGAACAGACAATACAGCGCCATTACTTCTAAGAAGCAAGCGCTAGAGAGGCGAATGCCCACGTCACTATATGGATCAAGGTCAATAGCACGGAATTCGACATAGGCGATACCACGACGCTCAAGTGCTTCGGTTGGTGTTTCACCGCTCATCGCGATTTGTTTAGGACGAATAGGGCTGTAGTACTCGTTTTCTATTTGCAGAATATGATTGTTGATTTGGATCGGGTTGCCGTCTTCATCGTTCAAACCAAGTTTCGCAAAGCTTTCGTGTGGGGTTTGAATAGCACGGCGCAGACCAGCGACATACTCTGGTAGATAGTTATAACGAATATCGAGCTGCTCTTGCACGCTATTGGTATAACCAAGCTTACCCATACGCAGGCTAGTAGCAGCAGGCTTATAATAGGTTGAATCATTGAGCAACTCTAAATCGTGCTCACGCCCTGCCAAGAAACAAGGACAAACGCTTGGACTGGCACCGAGTAAATACAAAACAAGGCTAGTCAGACGTTTAAAATTACGAATCAGCCCTAAGTATTTTTCGTTTTTGAACTCTGTTAACGTCTGACTTTGTGCGGTCGATGTTTTGGCTTGCCACGTCTCAAACAACGTATCACCAAAAGACAGGTTGTAATGCAGACCAGCAATCGTTTGCATGCGGCGACCATAACGAATACCAAGACCACTACGATATAGGGTTTTTAGCTTACCCGTATTAGAATTACCATAATCAGCTAGTGGGATATCTTCGTCTTTAGAAGACAGCATGCAAGGCATCGATAATGGCCACATTAGCTCACCTTCAGGTATACCCTGATAGACCAATACGTGCAATTGGCGCAGCATATTGAGAGTCTCTTTTGGTGAGGACTTTGGTTCTGTGATGAGTTCAAGCAGACTTTCTGAGTAATCGGTAGTGATAAAAGGATGAGTAAGTTTTGACCCAAGTTTGGTTGGATGCGGGGTCTGTGCCAAGAAACCATCAGGTTTTACGCGAAGGCCCTCTTTTTCGATACCGCGGAGCATGCCCGTCAAGTGTGTGCTATCAAACCAATTAGGGATTTCGAAATTAACAAAGCTACTCGCAAAATTACTCATAATAGTCATCTATTGTTGTTTATTATGGCGGATCAAAACACGATAAGCGTTTGTCCATAAAATAGGTAAGTGTTAGGTCAATAATTCCGTCAGTTTAGCTCAAAGCTATCTTGAAAACCACGGACAATTACAAATACGATAAGCTTTAAGCAAAGCGATTTGTGAAGATTTTGACCCTGTTTTTTAATATAGGTTTATCTCGAATATAGTGTTGTTTTGACCAAATAGTTTGATAAAAAAAGCATCTACTTGAAAGATAGATGCTTTATCCATTATGCCTACAAGCTATTTGAGATATCGCTTGTGCACTACTTCATCATCTCAACAGTCATAGCTCGACGGTGTCTACTCAGCCTATATAGAGAATGACGAGCCGCAGCCGCAAGTGGTCGTGGCATTTGGATTGGTCACAACAAAACGTGCCCCCTCTAGCCCTTCGGTATAATCGACGGTAGAACCTTGCAAGTATTGATAGCTTAGCGAGTCGACGACTAACGTCACATCACCGTTATCAAAGTTGGCATCGTCTTCGTTTAGATCATTGGCAAAGTTAAACCCGTAAGAAAAACCAGAACAACCACCGCCCGTCACATAAACACGTAGCATAAGGTCGCTATCGCCTTCTTCTTCGCGTAGACGGCGTACTTTCTGCGCCGCACTATCGGTTAGGCTTAATACGGTTGGGTCCACTGGTTGGCTGGCGCTTGGACTAAATTGGTTGGCTGATTCGTTCATATCTACCTCAGTTGCTAGGATCAAATGCGGTCGTCGTCCTGTTTGGGTTTGCAATAGGGTACTTGCAAATAAAGATACGCACGGCGTTTGATTTAATTGGGTGCTGTCATTATGGCAAAGCTATTGGTGCATTATAAGCTGTTTGTACTATTTCAAAATGGTATTTGTGCCACTACAACACTTTATTGCCTCTATTGATGGTGGGCACTTATTTTGTAGCAGTATATCATAATGGGGGTACTGTTTCGTTTGTCAAGAGTGGCGCGACTACTGAATGTTACTAACGAATAAGCAGTGCCTTAAGTTTGGTGTAGAATTATCTAAAAAAATTGCGCTGAAGGCTCATGCTAAAAATCTTACTAACCAATAATATCGCTATGCGATTAAATACTACTTAATAATATTAGGAAGACTTAAAGCTTATGGATCGTATTACGGTATTTTGTGGCCATAACCTTTATAATAGGAACAAGCATGTATGAGCTCAAGAGTCGCTTGTGAAACTTAAGGTTTTTAGCGTAATAAATACTTAGTTTTGAAATAGTTATTTAATTGTTTGCCTATAGGGCACGCGTTTGAAATAATAGCCGCCAGTTGACATACCCTATGTGCGTTTCTTATTGCCCTATATCTATATTATTGTTGAGATGAAGAAATTATATGATCGAATTTAAAGACGTTGGTGTTCGCCGTGATGGTCGTGAATTGTTTGCAGGTGCAAGCTTTCAGCTCCATCCAGGTCACAAAGTTGGACTGACGGGCAACAACGGCACAGGCAAATCTACTTTATTTGCGCTATTACTGACGCAGATGGGTACAGGCGATACAGAGGTCACCCTTGATAAAGGTGAAGTCAGTATTCCTGATAGCTGGCATGTGGCGCACATGGCACAGGAAGTTGGTGCTACGTCGCAGTCTGCAATCGATTATGTATTGAGCGGTGATGAGCAGTGGTATGAGATTAATGCTGCGCTAAATGACTTAAGTAGCGTTAGCGATGAGCAAATTGGCGTATTGCATCAGCAGTTCGATGAGATTGATGGGTATCGGACACCGACCAAAGCGGCACAAATTATGGCAGGTCTTGGTTTTAAGACTAGCCAGCATGAGCTACCAGTAGAAGGGTTTTCTGGTGGTTGGCGTATGCGCTTAAACCTTGCCAAGACTTTGATGAGCCGTGCTGATCTGATGTTACTCGATGAGCCAACCAACCATTTGGACTTAGATGCTATCTTGTGGCTTGAAACATGGATCAATGCTTATATGGGCTTGGTAATCGTCATCTCGCATGACCAAGCGTTTTTGGACGCGACAGTTGGTCATATTTTGCATGTAGAGCAACAAAAAATCACCCTATATACTGGTAACTACCAGCAATTTATCCGTACCCGTCATGAGCGTATGGCGCAGCAGCAGCAAGCGTTTGAAAAGCAAGAAGCGACCAAGGCTCACTTGGATGACTTTATTCGTCGTTTCCGTGCTAAAGCCAGTAAAGCCAAACAGGCCCAGAGCCGCATTAAGCAGCTTGAGCGTATGGCGGAGCTATCACCGATGATGGCCGACAACCCGTTCTCGTTCCAGTTCTATGAGCCAGCAAACATGAGCTCACCGCTGATTGAGCTGACCCACGCAGATATTGGCTATAGTGAAACACCGCTATTACGTAATGCTAATGTACAGGTGACCCCTGATACTCGTCTTGGCCTATTGGGCATGAACGGTGCTGGTAAATCAACGTTGATTAAGGCATTGGTTGGTGAGCTTGGCATATTAACAGGGAAATACCGCGTTTCAGATACCCTAAAATTGGGCTATTTCAATCAGCATCAGATGGACATCCTAGATGCCAAAGCAACGCCTATAGAGATGCTGCGTCGTCTAGCAGGTAAAACTTCTGATGCGATGCTGCGTTCGTTTTTGGGCAGCTTTGACTTTCGCGGTGAGCGCATTGATACCCCAAGTGAGCTGTTCTCAGGTGGTGAGCGTGCGCGTTTGACCTTGGCATTGATTGTTTGGCAGCGTCCAAACGTTCTTGTACTCGATGAGCCTACCAACCATTTAGATTTACAAATGCGTCAAGCGCTGACTATCGCATTGCAAGGCTTCAAAGGTGCAGTGGTACTGGTATCGCATGATCGAGAGCTGATTGCCAATGTCTGTGATGAGCTATATTTGGTACACGATGGCATTATCGAAGAATTCGATGGTGATATTGGTGACTATGGTAAATGGCTAGCAGAGAAGCGTAAACAAGAGAACGCAGCAGATAAAAATATTGGTAAGAAGAAAAGTAAAAAAGAGAGTAAGAAGTTTGTTTCACGTGAAACAGATACTGGCTCAGTAAGCAACAAGTCATCTGATACCTCATCAAACAGTAAAGCTGCGCCGTCTGCACTTAGTAAAGAAGAGCAGCGTAAGCTAGCTGCTGAACAGCGTAAAATGACAGCACCTATCCGCCGCGAGATAGAGGAAACAGAAAAGACACTGGCTAAGATTGATAAGCAGCTCGTGACGCTTGAAGAAAAATTGGCTGATACAGAGCTGTACGAAGAGAGCCGTAAGTCTGACTTGCTTGTGTTACTCAATGAACAAACAGCGCTACAGCAGCAGCACAGTGATAATGAAGAGAAGTTACTACTATCAATGACGACTTTAGAAGAGATGGAAGCTAAGTTTGCATAAAGCGTTCTAGATAGTTAGTTATAGAAGCAGACATAAAAAAGGGATGGCATAAGCCATCCCTTTTTTATTACATCATTCCTTACGATATTTGCCATCACCGTACGACAGTATTTCCATCGTAGTCGTACAAAGCTGACAGTTTATTTCACCAGCAGCGGCTTTTGATAAATCAAGAATACGGCCTCGAATAAAAGGTCCTCTATCCGTGATTTTTACAACGACGCTCTGCTTTGTCTTTTGGTTGGTTACTTGTACCTTCGTGCCGAACGGTAACGTGCGATGTGCAGCGGTTAAAGAGTTCATATCGAAGATACTACCACTCGCTGTGCGCTTGCCATGAAACTTACTACCGTAATAACTAGTATTGGCAGCGAAAACTGTGGTGCTAAGTAGCAGTGATAAAGTGACAACCAAAGACTTGATTAAATAAGACATTTAATACCTTTAAGCAATTAATAAAATAGACAGATGCTCTTGCCTACGTTATCTATACTCCCTATGAGTATGAATAACAGGGGATTTTACAAGAGCTAGCTTGTCATATTATTACTGCCATGTAAAAAACTCATGAGGTCAAATACTTGTTTTTTAAGGGGAAATAGATACTTTACAGCAAAAATAATGATGGTAAAGAAACTAAAATTAGCCTTATAGAGAGCGATTCTCATAAAGAAGCCGACAAAATACTAGAAAGCCAATCACACAATATAAATAGGTAATATATAAAGACCAAATCTATCGATATAGCATACTTGACGTTATAAAACGCTATTTAGAAGTAGATAGTATTATGTAATAAAAACTTTCTATATTATTGCTAAAAGCTAAGAATAGAGGGTTTGGTATTATTTTAATGTCATTAGAAAACTGATAATGATAAATTTTGAAAAAGTTTAGCCTAACGTAAAAGCGTTCTTCTTTCTGCACTAGAAAGTATTGTAGATATTGTTTGGCATCATTACTGGTAATATTTATATAACGGTGTTTATGGTAATTATTGCTATGATGATAAGTAAGCCACAAAAACTGCTATAGCAAAATCTAGTAGCCGTTTATACCGTATCGTTTGAAAGTGGCAGACTGATACCACTAATATGTTTTTCATTTGAGGGAAAATAACATGGCAGAGAAAAACTACTATGACATTTTAGGGGTCAAAAAAGACGCCTCAGACGCTGATATCAAAAAAAAATACCGTAAGCTCGTCCGTCAATACCATCCTGATGTCAGCGATCATCCAGACGCTGATAATAAGATTGCAGAAATAAACAACGCATATGAAACGATCAGAGATAAAGACAAGCGCGCTGAGTATGACGCTATGCTAAACAACCCATTTGCGGGTCAAAATAGCTCAAGTGGGTTTAGTGGCGGTGGGCAAACTGGCGCGGGTCAAGGTGGTTTTCGTTGGGAAGACATCAAAGATCAGTTTGGTGATGGAGAAGCCTTTGGTGATGGCGGTTTTCGCTTCGATGATATTTTTTCAGCATTTGGTCGCGGCGCACGTGGGTCAGCTGGCGGGCAAACGGGTAGTCGCTCTCAAAGCAGCGGTTTTGATCAATTTGGCGGTGATTTTGGGACGCAAGATAGCAAAGGTCAGGATCAGCATGCTGAGATTACCGTTGACTTATCTTCAGTCTACAGTGGTGACGACTATAGTATCAAACTAAATGTCCCTGTTCGTCAGCCCAATGGCAATGTCGACTATGATAATAAAACCCTTAAAATCAAAATCCCGAAAGGTATCACTGATGGTAAGCAGATTCGTTTAGCAGGGCAAGGTGCTGCTGGTAGTAGTAATGGTAAAAATGGCGATTTGTTTTTGAAGGTTAAGATTCGTCATGATGCCAATATTCGTATAGAAGGCGCAGACGTTTATCAAACCCTGAATATTGCACCTTGGGAAGCGGCACTGGGTGAAAAAATCAATGTCAGTACGCCAGCGGGGACGCTTGGCGTGACTATTCCTAAAAACAGTAAGTCTGGTAGCAATTTACGTCTTAAAGGCAAAGGTATCCCTGCCAAGCAAGCAGGTGACTTGTATCTAACTTTAAATATTGTTAATCCTGATGTCAGTAATGATGCATCGACACAGGCTTATGAGCAGCTAAAGCAAGCCTTTGCTGATACCGATATTAGTCGTTAGACAAGATTCTGAATAACCGTTATTTATTACCGAAGTGATAAATAAATAGCAGAGATGAATAAGATACCGATGAAATAAAGAGAAAACGAGGATAATAGCTATGAACCACTCGACTGAATTTACAGACATCATCATGAGCTTAGATGAACTGGTCTCTGCCTGTGGCCAAGAGCGCCAATGGGTCATCGAATTAATCGAAGAAAATATCATTGAATATGATGCACCAGAGCATGAGAAATTCACTGGTTATCAGCTGACGACAGTGCGCCGTGCATCGCGATTGAGTCGTGACTTTGAAGCCAGCGTACCTGCCATTGGTTTGATACTTGAGCTGCTAGATGAGGTTGAGCAACTGCGTCAACTCAAACGTCAAATAGAGCAGCAAACACCAGTTATCGAAGTCGATATAGACAATCTAAAGTAATCAAAATACCGCATAAAAAAGGGCCGTTTAAAGGCCCTTTTTTTATATCTATAGAAAGCATTTCAACGACAATTAACGCGAATAAGTAGGATCTGCCGCTGCTGTAAACAACACATCAGTTGAAGAGTTCAAGGCAGTTTCAGCTGAATCCTGAATTACACCGATGATAAAGCCAATCGCAACCACTTGCATCGCGATATCATTTGGAATGCTAAATAAACTAGCAGCGAGTGGAATTAGTAATAACGAACCACCAGCAACACCAGAAGCACCGCAAGCACTAATCGTAGCAACCAGACTTAATAACAATGCAGAGGCAAATGTCACTTCGATACCCAACGTGTGAGCAGCAGCAAGCGTTAAGACGTTAATCGTAATCGCAGCACCGGCCATGTTGATAGTGGCACCTAGTGGAATAGTCACTGAATAAGTGTCTTCATGCAATCCAAGCTTACGGGCAAGGTTCATGTTGACTGGAATATTAGCCGCTGAACTGCGAGTAAAGAAGGCAGTAATCCCTGATTCGCGCAGACATCTAAACACGAGTGGATAAGGATTTTTACCCGTTTTAACGAGGACGATAAGCGGATTTGCAACCAACGCAATGAATAACATACAGCTGATCAATACCATCAAGATACGTGCGTAGCCTGCCAAAGAAGCAAAGCCTGTCTCAGCAACGGTGCTAGCGACTAGGCCTAAGATACCAAATGGCGCTAGAGCAATAATCCATTTAACCACTTGCGAGATGGCATCAGCGAAATCACCAACGACATTGCGAGCAGTATCACTGGCTTGGCGCAATGCAAAACCGATAATAATTGCCCATGCTAAGATACCAATATAGTTGGCTTCAGCGATTGCATTAATCGGATTGGCTACCAAGTTCATGAGCAAGTTTGTCAAAACTTCTTTTAGGTCAGCAGGTGGAACCTGTGCGATATCAGCGTTTATTAAGACCAGTTCAGTCGGGAACAAGAAGCTAGCACCAACTGCTGTTAGCGCGGCTAAAAAAGTGCCGAACATGTACATGATAAGCACAGGCTTTACGTAGACTTCATTACCACTGCGATGTTGGCTAATCGCTGCCATAACCAGCACAAATACTAGGATGGGAGCGACGGCTTTTAGTGCACCGACAAAGAGTGTACCAAGTAACCCTATGGCGGTGCCGATACTTGGCGCTAGCCAACCAATCAATACCCCTAGCACCAAACCAATAATAATGAGCGGCACCAGCCCTATACGCTGGTACATCGCAATTAATGAACGCATCTGTACACCCTCAAGTCCGTTAAAAGTAAGTGAATTGTCACAACAGAAAATTTATCGATGGATAGTAGCATTTTTTGACATATTCGCATACTGCTCATGGCAGTGGCTGTTGCGTGCAAACGGAGAGATAGCAGAGTCATATAGTCAGTATAAAAAGAATGCAGCACTTATAGGTAAAGACCAGCTACTAAGAATATCTCATTCATGAGAGTAAAAGTGGCGGTATAGGTTGTGATATATAAGATATGAGGTATATTTCATTGTAAAAAATGAAGGGGAAATAAACGGCAGAGCTATACCTTAAAGTGGGTCAAATCGTAACCCAATTGCTGGTAGGCTTTATATTTATTGCGACCTTCTTGGGTACTTGTGGCATCAGGTCGGATCAGCTCAAGGACTCGGGAGGGGTTAGAGTTATTAGTAGCAGCCATAAAATCGTTAACAGGACGTGTTGTCGTATTAAGAACGATACCATTAAAGCCTGCTGGCATATGCTTGCTAAGCATTACAGGCGCTAATAATTCAGGATTAGCAACGTTGGGATTAGCGTTAATATCATCACTTTCAGCAGTAATATCAGAAAGGACTTGATGCGGTATAAAACTCGTGGATTCTTGCGCCCAGAGCGCCGTATTTAAATTTGATAACAATGTGTCATCTTCAATTAAAATCAGCAAAGACTGAGCGCTTTTGTTAAGCGCCGTCTGAGTCAGCTGACAAATAAAACCCAAGAAATCTTGGGCCTTACTCTCACTTAATACATAAAAACTAATTTTCATAAATGGATTAAACCATCTCTGCACTGTTTTTTAGATATTGCATAAACAATGGTACTGGACGACCAGTTGCTGCTTTGTCTTTACCTGAGTTCCATGCAGTGCCAGCAATGTCTAAATGCGCCCATGCTTGACCTTCTTCAACAAAACGAGACAAGAAGCAGGCAGCAGTTACGGCACCAGCGCCTTTGCCACCGATGTTTTGCATATCAGCGATTGGTGAGTCAAGCTGCGCTTGATAGTCGTCATCTAAAGGCATATGCCAGACAAGATCGCCTGATAGGTTACTTGCATTTTCTAAATCAAACAGGACATCTTCATCATTACTAAACACGGCTGAACGAACATGACCTAGTGCAACGACACAAGCGCCAGTCAGTGTGGCAACATCGATGATAGCTTTTGGCTGATAACGCTGCACGTAGCACAAGGTATCGGCCAGTACCAAACGACCTTCAGCATCCGTATTCAAGATTTCAACTGATTTGCCATTCATCGCTTTGACGATATCGCCTGGACGAGTTGCATCACCTGATGGCATGTTTTCAGCGCAGGCTAGGGCGCCAACGACATTGATTGGTAGACGCGCTTCACACAATGCCTTGATCGTACCGAGTACTGACGCCGAACCACCCATATCAAATTTCATCTCATCCATCGCCGCACCTGGCTTGATTGAGATACCGCCTGAGTCAAAGGTAACGCCTTTACCGACTAATACGATAGGTGCGTCGTCGTTGGTCGCTTGTGCACTACCATCGCTATTTTTGCTTGAATTTTTAGCTGATTTTTTGGTTGGCAGTTTATCAGCCAGTGCTTTTAGACCACTTACTTTTGCGTTGTTAGTGGTTTGTACTGTCGTGTTTGTATCAGCACTGAATTCTGATTTGCCACGGTATTCCATGAGCACAAGCTTACCTTCTTTGGTAGAGCCTTGTGCGACGGCTAAGAAGCAATGCATACCTAGCGCTGACATTTCGTCTTCACCTAATACCTTGACGGTTAATAAGTCAGGATAAGTTTTTGCAAGTTCTTGAGCTTGTTCAGCCATGTAAGCTGGGAAGCAGATGTTGCCAGGTTCATTGGCCACATCACGAGTGAGGCTCTGACCAGCGAATACTGATTGAGCAAATGTAAGTGCAGGTTTTAGTGACTCGTCAGCTAATAGATAAACATCAGTCAATACAGGGGTGGTTTGCTCAGACTTGTATTTGTCAAAGCGATAGCTGGCGGCCAATAGGTTAAGCGCAAACTGACCAAAATGGTTTTCTTCTAGCGCATCGCCCAATGCAACAGTAATAGAAGAGACACGCTTTTGTGTGCTGCTATAAATAGTATTAGCGATTTTTTGCAGTACTGTATTATTGAATTTATCAGTGTTGCCCACACCGACTAATAGCAGTTGAACAGGGTTTTGCTTGGTGGTTTTTTTATCACCTGCTAACGCGTAGTCAGCAACAGTCTCACATGCAGTACCCTTAAAATGTGATACTTCAATCAACTGCTCAACACGAGCGGTATATTCGGTCAGCACAGATTCAGCCAAAATGTTTTTCTTATCATCGACCAATACAACCAGACAAGCATCGTCTTTGCTTTTGGCTTCTTTTTTCAGGATTTTTTGAGTATGGGTTTTTGGTAAATGCTGAGATAATTTGATATTCATATAGTTATCCTTATTAGAGTTATGAGAAATGCAGGATTTGTATGACTACTTACACCTGTCAGATTATTAGATTATTTGGTCTGTCGAGCAACCACAGTAGTGTAGCATATTGCGATAATAGTGCGCAGTTAGCAAAGCTTAGGTAATGCGTTTGAATTATTGCGCTGTGCTAACTTACGCTATAATTTAGCGATGTAGATTAGCCATTAACCAATTCATCGGTCGTTACCATCGCAGCAAATCTGTCTTGCAGTGCTGCCATGGCAGTATCATGCATGATATCAGCCCTGATAGTCTCTCTTGTAGCGCTAGGTAGGTCGCGGGTAGCACAGGCGTCGTGGCAGACAAAGCTATCGAAGCCTAAATCAAATGCGGCGCGAGTGCTGGAGCTGACGCACATGTGACTCATAAAGCCTGCAAAAATAATCTGCTTTTTTGATGCTGCTGAAATTAATGATTGTAGCTGTGTGTCATAAAAGGCATTCGGATGCTGTTTAGCAATCACTGTTTCGCCATCTTGCGGCTGCAACTGCTCTACTATTTCGACGTTAGCGGATAAAGGATCAAAAACGTTGCCATTCTCTGCGCCGTGATGAGTGATGTGAAAGATAGGTAGATTTTGCTGACGCGCTTTATCGAGTAATAAACGCGCATTGGCTATGGCTTTTGTCCCAGCATCCCCTAATGGCATCGCGCCATCGACGTATTCGTTTTGATAGTCGATAAGAACGAGCGCGCAATTTGACCAGTCAAGCGAATCGAATGACCCACCAGCGAGTTCAAGTAGTGTAGAGGGCGTAGAGGTTGTTTTATTCATTGGTATTATTCTCCGTCTGACAGTATAGGTATATTTTTCTATCAATCAGTCTAGCAACTAATAACAGAGATAGAGGGTCGATGATACGAATGACAAACAAACCTTTCTAAAATAAATAAAGCAAAAACTCAACACCATAAATTTGATGTCATCTGAGGTTTTACCACTTATTTATCCAATATTTGCTATATTTTTTATCTGTTGTCAATAATGCGCTATCAGCAAGGTGTGCGTAATGTTTTCAAACACATTTCACAGTCATTTTTAGGCAAAATATGCTAGCATTAGCGGTTATATCTGTCGCTTGTGTTTGTTGAGTATGGCTAATCATTCGCTTGGCAACGTTTATTGTTATTTGAATATTTGAAACACTCATATCATGCTGATGATATGTCGTCGTACAACTTAATATGCAATAAGTCTATCACCAATCACGCGCATACCAACCGTTTAAGAGTACCCATTGTGATATTACGCCGCTACATGACACAACAAGTTGCTTCGACCACAGCCTTAGTGTTGGGGTTTTTGATAGTGATGATGCTTGGCGGTCGCTTGATACGCTATTTTGGCATCGCCGCCGAAGGTCGTTTGGACGTCAGCCTACTGTTTACGATCATTGGGTATAACCTACCGTACTTTTTAGAGCTCATCTTACCGTTAGCTTTTTTTATTGCTTTAATGTTGGTATTTGGCCGCTTGTATGTCGATCAAGAGATGGCAGTAATTAATGCTAGTGGCGTATCTCGCGGAAAGCTTGCTCGGCTAATGACACCATTAATATTAGCATTATTCGTTGGTGAAGCGGCACTATCCGTTGTTGGCAAACCTTGGGGCGTACGCTCGTCTGAGGCTGTCTGGCAGCAGCAAGCATTGACCAGTGCATTTGATTTGATTCGTCCGAACGAGTTTATCAGTAGCGGTAACTACCATCTATACGTGGGTAGTCTCAGTGACGATAAGAAAAAACTGCAAGATGTGATATTGATCCAATCTGAACCTGCGAAAAAAGGTGAGGCTGCTGAAAGTGTCTATGCTACTACCGATGCTGATATGAATAATACGATTGATAACGAAACAGCCGAACAAATTGGCATCTCTGATATTCCTAAAGACATTATAAATAGCGGCGCAAAAAATATTAGCAAAGACACCATTACGCTAGCTAAGCGTGCTGAGCAAGTAGATACTGGTAATAGTGGTGTGACCCAATTGGATCTGTTCCAAGGACGTCGTTATGAAGTTGGTGCAGGCAGCCTAAAGTATAATCAAGTTGCTTTTGATCGCTATCGCATTACCTTAACTGAGTCCTCGCAGGAAGTCATCACCGAAGACAATATCGAAACGCAAGAGATTGGACCGTTGTGGCAAGCTGCAATGAGTAGCTCACCATCAGGTACGAATAGTGCAATGCGTGCTGCACAAAGTGAGCTTGGCTATCGTTTGGCACTACCATGGTTGATGATTATCGCGCCTATGTTGGCCGTGCCACTTGCGCAAGTGCGACCGCGTCAGGGACGTTGGCTGCGTCTATTTCCTTCTATCTTATTATTTGTCAGCTGTGCATTGGGTATCATCTCGCTCAAAAACGCAGTGAGCAAAGACAGCATCAGCGTATGGGCGTATGCGTGGCTCATCTTAGGGTTTATGGCATTGGCGCTTTATATGAATTGGGGTAGCCGTGTGCAACATCGACTGCGCTTTCGCAAACAAGAAAATAGGCTAGCTGCTGTCGCAACTAATTCAGTTAGCGACATAGATAGCCAGAATAACAGCTCACAAGGAGGGCAGTCTTAATGCGCTCTTTATTTGCTAAATCAGCCGAGTCTGTTCACTTAGCCACGAAACCTGCCAATCTAAAGGTCCTTAGCCGTTATGTAAAACTAAACGCTCTATTAGCTATAGTTGCTGCCGTTATCGGCTTATGGGGACTACAACTAATTTTTTCTTATTTATCAGAGCTTGAGTCGTTAGATGATGGTTACACCATGGGAGAGGCGCTTAAATATATATTTTATCGCTCGCCATACTTTTTAGAGCAGTTCATCCCAACAGGTGCGCTACTGGGTGCTGTGATAGGGCTGGGCTTACTGGCCAATAAAAGTGAGCTGGTAGTCATGCGCGCGGCTGGCGTCAGTATCTATCGTATCGTCGGCTGGGTATTGCAGCCTGCTTTGATATTTGTGCTATTGGCCTTGGCTATTAATCAGTTTGTCCTACCGTCTTCTAATCAATTGGCAAAGCAGATTAACGATGAGGACAGCGCCTCGCTAGTTACCTCAGTACGTGGATACTGGACAATTCAGCCACGATTCGACAGCGCAGAAGATGGTAGTGCGACACCTGATGGTAGCGATATTTTATATATTGATTATGCTGATGTCGCAGGCAATATTGGTGAGGTTAAACGCTGGCATTTGGATAACGATGGTAACCTACAAACTGCTGTCCATGCGGAAGGCGGACAGTATACTGGCCGTGAGCCAATTGATGTGAACAGTGATAAGCCAAGCGAGCAGTATCGTTACGAGTGGCAGCTAGACGATATGGTTGAGCTTTCTATCAATCAGGGCTTTGAAAGCAGTCAGGCCATCTCACCATCAGATACGCTGAGCTTACCTTTTGCCCCAGAATCTGTGTATTTGCTGACGCGTAAGGCAGAGGATTTGTCATTGACACAGCTGTATGAGCATCGCACCTTCATGCGTCAACAAGGCAGTCGTTCCTTAGATCATGAAGTCGCCTTTTGGCAAAAGCTTCTATCACCGTTGTCGATATTGTCGCTGGTGATTGTCGCTTGCTCATTTGTTTTTGGCTCGCTACGGACGCACAGCTTAGGCTTGCGTATCGTTGTGGCACTGCTGTTTGGTCTGTTATTCAGCTATATTCAAGATTTAGTTGGTTTTGTATCGCTAGCCACAGGTTTTTCACCGATGCTGATGGTGCTATTACCGATTATCGGCAGTGCATTACTGGGCGGATATTTGATAAAACGCCAAATGTAGAATGACAGCTAGCTATACAAAATAAAAAGCACGCTAAATTAATTTAGCGTGCTTTTTTATGTCGATTTGAGTTTTAGTTCAAATGACAGAAACAAAATTAAGTAAGTCTCAAACTAGTCTTTGGTCGCCATCGTAATCGTATAGGTTTTACCTTGTTTGATTTTCTCGCTATTGCCAAAAACTTCAGTAAACGAACGCTTCACAAATTGGCGCAGGCCGTTGATCGTGACAACATAAAAACGTCCACCTTTACGCATGCGTTCATAGGCATCGAGAAAGTATAAATAATGCTGCTCTTTACCAACTTTGGCTGGTAAGTTTGACATCACAAGGCTAAAGTCTTTGTCTTTTGCCACATGATTGAAGCCGTTTGATAAATGCACATCGACATTGTTTAGACCGTTTTTCTCACAGTTACGGCGTGCGTATTCTACCGCCATAAAGTCTTTATCGATTAACGTATGCTGACCGTTTGGACATTCACGTGCTGCTGTCATACCAAGTACGCCATAACCACAGCCCAAATCGATTGAATCATCATCTTGCTCAAAGTCCACATAATCAAGCAGCATCAAGCTACCATCATCAAGCTTTTGCGGTGAAAAAATACCCCACGTGGTAGTAAAATCAAACGGTTTACCCAATACGTCTTGGCGAAAATTGATATCTTCGCGCCAGTGTTCGGCGTTTTTTAATAGGTCAGCAGGTGGTCTATGGCTCATGGGATTCTCGGATAATAGGTAGGTAAAAGGTAGTGCGTAGCCCAATTAGACAGCATGTGTATCATGACGCACTTTAATAAGGGTATTGTAACGAGAAAAGGATAGGTTTGCAGCAGGGATTATTGGAAATTGTGGTGGGTCTATTCGTAGGCTAGGTTTTTAACCCAGCATTTATATTTTTAAAAGTTTTGAAATTAGGGTGAAAATACAGCTGATAGCTACACCTTATAAATATCTTCAATGTTCCAACCTGTAAACTTAACACCATTATCGGCAAGAACATTTCTAGGTACATCTTCAAATAAATCTGAGCCTATATTGAAAAGCTCTTCAATTTTTTCACGCTGTATATCACTTAAGTTTCTCCACCAATCAGGAGAAATAAAAGAATTTTCAGCAGAGCTAAAGAAGAAGTTAACTAAGTAGCTGAACATATCTTTCTTATCTATCTTTAGTAAAGAGTTAATGAAATTATCTATCACTTTTGCTTTTTTTAACCAACTAAAAACTACAAAACCTTTCCTATTACTTGAAAAAGCATTAAATATTAAGTATTCAGGCTTTACCTCTAAATTTGATAAATCCTGTATGTGTTTCCCATTGAAGTCTTGTGTAGGATTAATTGCTGATGAAACTACAACTGGTATCGGCGATGAGGACTCCATAACTAAGAAATTGTAAGAGCGACTGCCTTTACTTAAAAGCTCAAAATCTACATCATTTTTAATTGTATATAAGTCATTAATTGCTGCTTCTAAGCCTAACTGATAAAAGAAATTCTGTTCTTGAATGTTTATTTGAAATATAAGATGTCTTCCTCTATCCATGTTTTTGATAAAATCTGCGACCTCTAAAGCGTTCTCTTTAGCATAAATCTCTTTAGTTACTGCTCTATAAGTTAGTGCTATACACTGTTCTTGTGTTCCTACAAATGGCATATCCTCAAAGCATGAAAATAACTGTTTATCGTGCTTTGAACAGAAGCCCCTGAAAGTAGAAGCTTTATTTATACCTATTTTTTCAAACCTTAGTTTTCCTTTATTTTTTCTATAATGCGCTAAATTCTGTTTTAAACCTAAAACGTGGTTAGTACTATCGGCAATATCAGTTAATCCACTAGATTTGGAGACAGTATGAGCTTTTATTATATTTGCACATTCTGATTGTAACTCTTGAGGTGCATAGCAAGCTTCTCTCTTTGATATATTTTGCTCATATTCAATTACTTCGCCTGTAGAAATAGGTTTTTGAAATTCGCGACCATAGTGACAACGTTTAAATTTTAAGCCTGAACCACACCAACACCTATCATTGCGACCCAGTTTACGTATTTCATTAATATCAAATGTAAACATTACTATTCCCTCAGATGATGCTCAGCATGCAACTTCTACAAACTAGCTTTTACTACACAGGTATAAATTTGAGTCATCGAAATTTTTTTACCTTACTTTCCCAACCGCTTCTTAAGTAAATAATCAAATATAAACGGTCCAAATGGTAAAAACGAGCCGAGCAAACCAGCAGGTAGTGCCCAAAGCGGCATTTTTACTCTACTCGCGGTGATGATTAATACCATAACATAAGCAATGAATAATATCCCATGCACTGGGCCAACATAGCTCACCGCTTCTGGAGTATCAAACATATATTTGAGTGGCATCGCGATACCGAGCAACAATAGAAAAGAAGTACCTTCTAAATAACCCATGATAGTAAGGTTTCTGAGTGCAGAGTTTTGACGCTTCGTTAAGGCAGACGGTTGAGCTTGCGACACGATATATTCCTTTTACAATCATCAATAATATTAGATTTCAATGCTTGCCATATGACAATATGGCAGGTCTAGCCACGTGGATGATGCTCGGCATGTAGTTTCTGCAATCTTGCCGTTGCCACATGAGTATAGATTTGCGTGGTTGATAAATCGCTATGTCCAAGCAATAACTGCACGCTTCGTAAGTCTGCGCCATGGTTGAGTAGATGCGTGGCAAAGGCGTGACGTAACGTATGCGGCGATAACTCTTTATCGATACTGGCAACTTTGGCGTACTTCTTAAGTAGATACCAAAAATTCTGCCGAGTCATATAACCACCTTGAGCCGTCAAAAACACCGCTTGGCAGTTTCCTGATTTTAAATATGCAATCAAATCGCCACGCCCATGAGATAGATAGTCTTCCAATGCATCAGCTGCATATTCGCCGAGGGGCACCAGTCGTGTTTTGTTACCTTTCCCTGTGATTTGTAGCCAACCAGCATTTAAATTTACTTGCTCTAATGAGAGGTTGATCAACTCGCTGACACGTAGGCCGCAGGCATATAGCACTTCTAGCATGGCTTTATCACGTAGGCCAAGCGCGGTACTGGTATCAGGTGCAGCAAGTAGATTATCGACATCAGCCTCGGCTAAGTCTTTTGGCAAAGGACGACCAAGCTTTGGGCTTTTGATACGCTCACAAGGATTGTCTTCACGCAGATTACTGGCAATCATCCATAGATAAAATTGACGCAGACTTGAGAGCATACGCGCTTGAGTACGCGGAGTTTTGCCGTCTTGAGCAAGGAGTGACAGACAATGCAGCACATCATCAGACTGCCAGCGTGTCAGGGCGATAGGGTTGGTCAACTCACAAGCGCGTAGGTCGCGTACATATGCATTACGAGTACGGGTTGCTAGACCGCGCGCCAGCATGGCTTGACGAAATTCAGTCATATAAGCTGGCTCGTCATCCACGGACAATGCTTTAGGTTGGCGCTGTTGCACGGCGCGATCACGGCTCATAAGATAATACTCAGGTAGGGGTTAAGTGAGCGATGACAGACGGTTATTAATATAACATCCAACCTATCATGCCATTTTTTTCTTAACTAGATAGCGGTACAGCGTCACGCTTGTAGGCATGTCAGCATCGTTATCGACAGTAATTTCATCAGGATCAGCGTCTAAGCTCACGTTTTCAGCCAGTGTTTCTTGATCAATTAGTTCATGCCCTAAATGACGACAGAAATTTGGAATGTCGCGCGTGGTAGCAGGATCTGTAGCCAATATTTCAATCACTTCACCGCCAACTGCTTTTCGAATGACGCGGTGCAGCATCATGACAGGTTCAGGACAGATCAGTCCTTGAGTATCTAAGTGATGGTGGATAGGCGTGTCTGGTATTGAAGTGGTCATAGTCGTTATCGTAAAGCTATATAAGTGGATTTGAAGGTAAGTAGTTTGCTTGAATGCTTATCGCTGCGTACTTTCTAAATCATCTACGCTTCAGCATTTTCGTCAGCATCAGCTACTTCCAAAAAGTTAAAAAATCGCTTAAAGCTTACTTTAAATAAAAATGCCACACCCAGCCAACAAGACAGTCCTAACCATGCAGTATCGGCAAATATGAGTCCACCAACTAGTATAATAGTTGATACACCAATACTCATAGCAATCATTGACGGTTGATTTAAGCGATAGCGATAAACGACCAATGCATCATAAATAGTAATAGGTATTGTGAGAGCTACTAGGGCATACGGCAAGTTATAAAATAACTGATAAAGTAACTGGTTATCATGGAAAGCTTTGATACTAGCAATCGTGCCAAAGACCACAAATGCAAAAATAGCCGCATAAATAAGATAAATCGCTATTTGGTTGGCACGTTGGGCACCTTTAATACGGGCAATAGCAAGCGGAGCAAAACCATGCTGTGACTTATGTTGTGAAGGTTGGTCTGAGACAGTGGTCATAGTAATCAGTCATTTATCTGTTAAGAGGTACGATGTATCGAAGTGACATTATAGCCGCACACGTGTCTTTTACCTATCTGGTTTCTTTATTCTGCTTTGATTGCATCGATAGCGATACTACTATTAGGATCAGCAAAATAGGTCGACATCAATATGCAGGCAGAAATATCATCGATTGGGTCGCGTTCATTTTTGATCCAACCATTGTCCCATGCTATTTCTCTTGCTTCGATGGAGGTCAGGCGCTCATCACACAATGATACGGTCACTGGTAGATGTTGCTCCATCACCCTATGGGCCAGACGACGAGCGAATTTGTGTGCTCGTTTTGAAAGCATGGAGCTAGTGCCATCCATATTAAGCGGCAAACCGACCACGACTTGTGCCACGCCCCAAACTTTGATGATGCCAATTAGATTGTCCCAATCTGGCTGACCATTATTCATTGCCAATATATCAAAGGCACGCGCCGTCTGCGTAATAGTATTACCGAGCGCCATGCCCATCTTTTTGACACCGTAATCTAGCGCCAAGATAAGATGCGGCTTTACTTCTGGCTCAATAGTTTTAGCAGTGATATTGCTATCGAGAGTATTAATATCAATGTCATTATCTATAGCGTCTGTGCTATTGGCTGTAAAAGTACTATCTACCATAGTAATGGGTGTCCTTTATATCTTTATCTAAATCTGTAGAGCGTATGATATTACGCATGACCTATGTCACTGCTAAGATAGTCAAAATTGACTCCGATCTTGTCGGCTGCGATTTGCCAACGTTCTTCAAACGGCGTATCAAATAACAAATTCAGGTCGGCAGGGCAAACTAACCAGTCACCATTACTTAGCTCTTGATCCAACTGTTTTTTGCCCCAGCTAGCATGTCCGAGGCACAGCTGATAGTGACCGACACCTTGCCCTGCGGCGATACGCTTTAGAATATCCTGGCTAGTTGTGATGCAAACGTTCTCTGAAATAGCAAAAGAAGACGCCCATTCTGGTTGACCGGTATGCAGTACAAAGCCAACCTCAGGATACATAGGACCGCCTTCTAATGCCACATCTTCCATCACTTGTGGGTTGGTCACTTCAATATCTAAATCTTCTAGTAGCTTACCTACGCGAGATTGCTCAAGTGGGCGATTAACCATCAGACCTAGCGCACCGTGCTTGTCATGACGGCAAATATATATAAGTGCCTGCTCAAACCTTGGGTCTGACAGCTCTGGTGCTGCAATCAAAAAATGATGGGTCAAATTGGTTTTGGACATAGAAACAAACGCAACCTAATAATAAAGGTGGAAGACCACTATATGGTGATAATCAATAGAAAAGCAAGATTCATCCTAATTGCTATTGATTATCACACAGACTCAAACAACCATCCGTTTTATTAAAACGGATGGTTGTTTAACTTTAGATATATCATACAGAGAGAGTTATTTGACATCGGATAATAAGCTGCGGGCATGATCGCGTGTGACATCGGTGATAGTGACACCACCAGACATACGCGCCAGCTCGTCTACTTGCGCACTGTCGGTCAATATGAGTAGCTCGCTTTCGGTCTGTTCTTGATGGTGCTTTTGTACCAAGATATGTTGATGTGCTTGCGCCGCGACTTGTGCTTGGTGCGTGATGGCCAGCAATTGCTGTGTTTGCCCAAGCGAGCGTAGCAGCTCGCCAACCACTTGCGCAGTACCGCCACTGATACCAACATCGACCTCATCAAATACTAGCATAGGCTTAGCGGCATTGTTATCAGCGTTGGTTGCCTGCAGTACTTGCATCACGAGTGCCATACGTGACAGTTCACCACCTGAAGCTATTTTATGTAGGGGCTGCATTGGCATACCGACATTGGCGCTGAATAATAAATCAATATCGTAGCAACCTTGGGCATTGTACTGACTAGGTTCGGCCTTTTTAGTAAAAACAAATTCACAGCGAGCATTGGGTAGCGCAAGCGGTTGTAGTTGTTTGATGAGTTGTTTACTAATGATCGGAGCAGCTTTAGTGCGCTCTTTATTCAACTGTGTGGCCAGAGCGAGATAATCTTGCCAAGCCTGCTCAATTTGCGCTGCCATTACATCACTGCTTGGCTCGTTCTCTAGCTGCTCTAATTGAGCTTCCCAGCCTTTTGCTTCATCAATTAAATCACTAGCGGGCAAGCTATGCTTGCGTGATAAACGATGTCCTAAGCTGATTAGATTGTCTAGCGTTTGCAAACGTTCAGGATCAGGTAGCTGCTGTTCGGCATAATCTGATAGCAGGGCAGTCACTTCAGTGATTTGCTGCTGTGCTAAATGGAGCTGTTCAGAGGCTTGTTCAAACGTTTGGCTGACGCTCACTTGGTTGTCACAGAGTTTAATCGCTTGCCCGAGCAAGGTCATGACATCTGGCTCATCAGTATCATTGTCGAGTAAGTGCAAGCTATGACTGGCCTCTTGCATTAAGGCTTCAATGTTGGAGAGCTCTTCGTGTTCAGATTCGACTTCTGCGTAGTCCACAGCCAATAAGGGCGCAATATCTGCTAGTTGGCTCTGCAATAACTGAATACGATCTTGACGCTGGGCTTCACGACTCGCGATGTCGTCCGCGTGACGTTTTAACTGCTGATAGGCTTGATAGCTACTCGCAGTTTGGTTGGCTAATGGTGCTATCTGTGCCATCTCATCAAGCCATTGCACCACAAACTGCGGTTTGAGCAATGCTTGCTGAGCATGTTGGCTATGTATGTTGACTAGCAAAGTGCCTAAACCCTTTAGTTCCGCTAAGCTAACTGGTGAACCATTTAACCATGCTTTTGAGCGGCCTGTATTACTCAGTTGTCGACGAATAAGTACCTCAGGCTCTTCGAGCGGTCGCTCATTTTTGGCAAACCACTCAGCGACGACGTTGTTATTTTCTACATCAAATTGAGCGTAGATATCTGCATGCGCGGCACCATGCCTAACCATCGCACTGTCTGCTCGCTCACCGACACATAGTGATAGTGCATCTAGTAATAACGACTTGCCAGCACCTGTTTCACCAGTGATGACATTAAAACCTTCAGCCACGCTCAGCTCATGCTGAGCAATCAACGCAAACTGATGTAAAGTTAACGATACTAGCATCAACGCCTCTCAGGACAGACAATGGACATCATATAAATCTTAGGAAGCCATCTATAAATAGGGTAAATAAGGAAGTGAAAATATCTATTTAAACTTGCTAATTAGATAAATATTGTAGGCAAATAGTATGGTGTTAAACGTGCATAAATACAAACTTTAAGATGAAGTACAATAGAATTTATCATTAGGAGATTACCATAAAACTATCAAAAGCTGACAATGAATTATCAGTATAATGCTTATGATATCAATCATTAAGGCAATGGAATGTCTCAAGACAGGCAGAGTATTTGAAAAAATATTTCGACTAATAATAGTAAAAATACACCTAAAATAGGGGGCCAACATCCATTCATAAAAATACCGAATACGTATTAAATGAACCAGTGGATGCTTATCATCAAATAGAATTTTCCCAGTCGCTTTAACAAACTTTATAGATATAATGTGGTAGCATAATCTCACATAATGATAAACTCTTCTGATGAATTTGATGCGCTATGCAACTTAATAACAAGTCATAATTTTGTAAAGTTGTAGGCGTATAGTGGTAAAAATATACCACTCGATCATTATTCAAAAGCGTTTTCATAGAACCTGTGGCTACTTTAGCGCGCAGATATCTACTATAGAGGGATAAGGTGCATAAAGCAGGCGTGTTTGCTTACCGGTCACGTATTTAAAGCCCGGTGCAACTCCGTCGGTACTTTAACCCGTTGCTTATTTTTTAGTTTTGCCATAATTATTTGATAAGGAAGCCACTATGACAGCGGCGCAATTTACTAACGTAACCGTTAATGCCCAAGCGACAGTATCTTATGATGGTCGCTGCTCAAGCCATACCATTATGTTCGAGGATGGTCGCCATAAAACGCTAGGCGTTATCTTACCTTGTGACAACTTAGTTGAGCATTACCACTTTAGCACCAATACCTCTGAGCGTATCGAAATCACCAGTGGTGAGTGTGAAGTGAAGATTAATGGTGATGACGAGTTTAGTTACTATCGTGCAGGTCAATCATTTGTCGTTGAAGGCAATAGCGGTTTTAATCTACGTACCGAAGAGATTGTTCAATATGTCTGTCATCTAGAAGGCTGATATCATTGGTAGAGTATTTGGGCTTTATCATTCTAGCGCTTGCTCTATCACATATTAATCGTTCAAGAAAATAAACAATATCGGATTGGTATTGTTTATTTCTTTTTTGACGTTTAGTTTACTATTCTCGCATCATGAATGAACTATGACACGTCAAACTAACGTCATTCTCTTTTATCCCATCGCTTAGTGCGATATCCACTTTATATTTAGTAGGCCTATTATGGCAAAACCCATTTATTTTTACGGCATTCATGCAATTGATGCGTTACTTGAACATCGTCCTCTTGATGGTCTTAGTTTGTTTGTACAGCAAGGACGTGAGAGTGATAGTCATGTACAAGCTATCATGGCTGAAGCGGACGCAAACGGCATTAGCATTCAACCAACCCAAAAAGACAAGCTGACGCAGTTATGTGGTAGTCCGCAGCATCAAGGCGTGGTGCTCAATGCTCGTCCGTTAGGTTTCGCTGATGAAGGTTTGCTTGACACTATTATTGGTCGTGAACAGTGCTTATTATTAGTACTAGATCAAATCACAGATGCACATAACTTTGGTGCTTGCTTACGTACCGCAGTGGCTATGGGTGTGGATGCAGTGGTTTGTCCGAAACACCATGCAGCGAGTCTAACGCCAACAGTCGCTAAAGTATCGGTTGGTGCAGCAGAGATGATGCCGATCGTCAGCGTTACGAACTTGGCACGCACGTTATCACAAATAAAAAGTGCAGGGGTTTTCGTATTTGGTACGGCACTTAGTGAAGAAGCTAAGCCAATACATGCCGCTGACCTAACTGGCAAGACCGCTATCATTATGGGTTCAGAAGGAGAGGGTATGCGTCGCCTGACAATGGAGAGCTGTGATGAGTTGGTTTATATTCCAATGTCAGGAAACGAGCATGGTAATCTACAGAGCCTAAATGTGAGTGTTGCTACTGGCATGGCATTGTATGAGGTTAATCGCCAGCGAACTTTAGCTGCTGGGCAAGCGTAAGGTATTCTTGATGTAAAGGTTCTAGTTGTAAATATAGAGAGGCGAGGTCGCTCTCATTGAGTATGACATTGTCTGCATGACGATTGCGCTCTTCACGACTAAGTTGATTGGTCATAATGGCTTTAATCTTTTGGATGCTTTGATCATCACGCTGACTGGCACGCGCAAGCTGCGTGTCCTCGGTTGCATCCATTACCAAAATACGTTGACATAAATTGGCCAGTCCTGCCTCTGCGGCCTCTATAAGTAGAGGCGCTGACAGGATGATATACGGTGAAGTACTAGCATCGAGCTGTGCTTTTGCTGTCTCACGTATCGCTGGATGAGTGATAGCCTCAAGCTCAATCAGCGCCTCAGGGTTTGCAAATACATGTGTACGCACAGCAACCCTATCCATGACGCCATCGTCCGTCAATATCCAATCACCAAATTTTTTCTGGATTTTCCGTAGAGTAGCGCTGCCTTTGGCGACAATCTCATGAGCGATTACGTCTGCATCAATGATATCGATGCCTTGCTCAGCAAACCAAGCACTAGCGGCAGATTTGCCGCTACCGATACCACCCGTCAGACCGACTACCAGCTTCTTGTTTTTTGGTTGCGGGGTTTGTGGTTGGTGTGAATAATAGTGTGATGTATTTTTTGACATAATAATGACTTATCTGACAGATAGAACAAGGAATGCAGCTATAAACTCACAATCGACCTTTTAAGATTTCGTTCATGAGTCACTGCTGAAATCTACTACAATAATCTAGTGTACGCTATCAACTATTAAACATACATACCAAGATACCAGCTAACAATATCTGATCCGTATAACAATGCAACAATACCTGCAATAGCGATATAAGGCCCGAAAGCAAAAGGTCGGCTTTCACCCTGTTTTTTCATCAAAATCAACCCGACGATAGAACCAAGTAAAGACGATAGAAGAATAATCAAGGGTAACATCATAGGCCCAAGCCAAGCACCTAATACTGCCAATAGTTTGAAATCTCCCTGACCCATTCCATGTTTCTTAGTGATCAAGTAAAAGATTTTTACTACTATCCAGAGCGATAAAAACCCCAGTAGTAGTCCCCATATCGATTGTGTTGGCGTGACAAACCAGCTTTGTGAATTTACAGCCAACCCCAAGCCTGCCAATGGAAAAGTCAAACGATCAGGTAGTAGCTGCGTATCAAAATCTATACCTGTTAGAGCCACCAGTGTCCATACCAAAACCAATGCGGACAAGCCTGTAGTATTCACACCAAATTTATATATTACTAATACGAACAGAAGGGCAGTTACTAACTCAACGAGAGGGTAGCGCAGACCAATTGCTGCTTTACAGCTTGAACAGCGTCCACGTAGTAAAAGCCAGCTTATTAAAGGTATATTTTCATACCACTTAATTTTATGCGCACAATGAGGGCAGCGTGAGGCAGGTCGACTTAGAGTGATCGGTTGGTCAGCAGCTACAATATTTGCTATGGGTAGTGTATGCTCGCGTGGCAAATCTGTTTGATCAGACATAAACTGGCTACACTCTTGTCTCCAACCATACACCATCATGAGTGGTATGCGATGAATCACAACATTTAGAAAACTGCCAACGCAAAGACCTAATAGGCCAAATACGAACAAAGCTAGGGTAATGTTTTCTTGTAATAACTGTATAAATTGCATCAAATCATTATCCTACGACTGAACCCATTTGGAAGATTGGTAAGTACATTGCAATAACCAAACCGCCCACCAGTACACCTAGTACTGCCATGATTAGCGGTTCCATTAAGCTGGTTAAACCATCAACAGCATTGTCAACTTCGTTTTCGTAGTAGACAGCAACTTTATCCAGCATTTCTTCCAAACTACCAGACTCTTCGCCAATGCCAACCATTTGAATGACTAGACTTGGAAACAAGTTGGTTGAACGTATAGAGAATTGTAATTGCTGACCAGTAGAGACATCGTTTTTAATCTGTTGAGTCGCATTGTAGAATATGACATTGTTGGTCGCGCCAGCAGTAGAGTCTAGAGCATCAATAAGTGGCACGCCAGCAGCAAAAGTCGTAGATAGTGTACGAGAAAAACGGGCGATAATTGCTTGATAAGCAATGTTACCAAATATGGGCGCTTTTAAGACAGCACGGTCTAAGAGGTCACGGAATTTCTTAGAGCGTTTTTTGGTCTCTGAGAAACCGATGATGGCACCGCCGATAACAATAATTAAGATGAACCACCATGCCTGCATCCATTCAGACATACCAACAACCATTTGAGTAAAGGCGGGCAGCTCTGCACCAAATGAGCTAAATAAGTCAGAGAATACAGGCACTACTTTTATTAGTAGAATCATAGTAACAATGATAGCTACTATGATTACAGCAATAGGGTACTTCATTGCCTTTTTAATTTTTGCTTTTAAGAGCTCACTTTTTTCTTTATAAGTAGCTACACGCTCAAGCATGGTTTCAAGTGCGCCTGACTGCTCGCCAGACTCAACAAGTGAGCAAAACAGGTCGTCAAAATATCGAGGATGCTTGCGCAAAGCAGAGGCAAAAGTACCACCAGCTTCAATATCTGCTTTTATTTGCAATACTAAGTCTTTCATACTTGGGTTATCAAGGGAGTCGGCGACAATTTCAAAAGACTGTGTTAACGGTACACCTGCTTTCATCATTGTTGCTAATTGCCGAGCAAAAATAGCAATATCGATGGCTTTAATAGGTTTTTTGAAGGTATAGAGTGGTTTTGGCTTTTTCTTAATCCCTTTAACCGTGATGCCTTGCTTACGTAAGGTTGCTTTCGCCAGCTCTAAGTTACGACTGGTGGTTTCGCCCTTTACCTTTTGGCCGCGTCGGTTTACACCGTCGTAAACAAAATCTAACAACATATCGGTCTTAGCTTTTGCCATGTTACTACCCTTAAAATTGTCCAAGATATATTGCAAATCTACAATAGAATACCAGACTTAAGGTACTAGTCAGGCGTACTTTATTTTAGCGCAAAAAACCAGTGTTTATCTGTTTTATTTTTAGGAACATCTGATAACAAAAGTTACTAGGTTATAAATCATCTAGTAGTTAAAATTTATAATCTAAATAAGGGTCTATATTTCCTATGACTTCTGATCTTTACTCAGAAGTCACCCTCATCATTTCTTGAATACTTGTGACGCCTTGCAACACTTTTAAAATCCCAGAACGGCGCAAGTCTCGGAATCCATTTTTAATGGCAGCGTCCTTGATATCTATCGCATTGCCATCTTCCATAATGATGCGTGAAATATCAGGACTGACTTTCATCACCTCATAAATACCCACACGACCCTTATACCCTTCACGGCATTCATTGCAGCCGACCGGTTCATAAATGACATTATCAGTATTATCTAAGTCAGTATCAGTAAAACCAATCTCTAATAAACTTTGCCTTGGAATACTAATAGGTTTTTTACAATTCTGACAGAGGCGTCGTGCTAAGCGTTGGGCAATGACTAAGTTGACTGAGGTGGCAATATTGAAAGAGGCAACGCCCATATTGCGTAAACGCGTTAATGTTTCAGGTGCTGAGTTGGTATGCAAAGTAGAAAGAACCATATGACCAGTTTGTGCTGCTTTAATGGCAATCTCAGCAGTTTCAAGATCACGAATCTCACCGACCATGACAATATCAGGATCCTGACGTAAAAAAGATTTGAGTGCATTGGCAAACGTTAGACCAACTTTAGGGTTAACGTTAACTTGGTTGATTCCTTCAAGATTGATCTCGACCGGATCTTCAGCCGTTGAGATATTGGTTGCTCCAGTATTTAAAATATTGATACCAGTGTAAAGTGAGACTGTCTTACCAGAACCAGTAGGACCCGTGATCAACAACATGCCTTGCGGCTTGTGCAAAGCTTCCAAAAACATTTCTTGTTGATCTGGTTCATATCCTAATGCATCGATACCTAACATCGCTGACGATGGATCAAGAATACGCAAAACAATTTTCTCACCAAACAACGTTGGTAGTGAGTTCACTCGAAAATCAATGGATTTGTTTTTAGAAATTTTTAGTTTAATACGTCCATCCTGTGGTACCCGACGTTCTGATATATCCATCTGAGACATGACTTTCAAGCGTGCTGCTATTTTATTCGCAAGTTGAACGGGTGGGTTAGCCATTTTTTGCATCACACCATCGACCCGAAAGCGTACTCTAAAAGATTTTTCATAGGGCTCAAAATGCAGATCAGAGGCGCCCATACGGATAGCATCGACTAGCATTTTATTGACGAACTTTACAACAGGTGCTTCATCGACACCGTCGTTTAGCTTAGTTTCACCATCCTCTTTATCTTCGTCACCGTCTTCAAAGCCAACGTTCAAATCACTATCAGAGAAGCTATCAAAGCTTTGCATCGTATCTGCATACGCACTTTCGATATGTTTTTTGAGCTTATTTTCTTCAACGATGACGGTTTCTATCGACAATCGAGAATTAAAGGCAATCGCATCAATAGCATCTACACGTGTCGGATCACTTAATGCAACAAACAGTCGCTGCCCTCGTTTAAAGAGTGGCAAAGCATTAAACTTACGAACAATTTTTTCATCAACTAAATCTTTTGGGATGATATCAACGTTTAATGCATCGAGATCGAATAGAGGGTCCCCGAAGGCTTGGGATAGCATTTGAGCAAGATGATAAGCGTCGGCCAGTTTGTTGTCTACCAAATAGGGTACCAGTCCTATTTTTTGCTGCTGCGACTCAACCTGTGCCGTCTTCATATTTGCTTCGCTAACAACACCGTCACTAATGAGTTGCTGCGCTAGACCACCGTACTTACTGGTTGCGATAGACATTCTGACCTCTCCTTTAATACGAAGTATTCTTTAGACCTGCTTGGTATTACACGCTATATAATTGTCGTTACTAGTCGGCGAAGCACTTTAACGATTTTAGTTGTTTTGTCTTCTTATGCATTTACGTATAGCACTATCCATAATATTTGAGCTTAATAATTTAATAATGTAGAACTTTACTTTAGTTTGAAAAGTTTATATATACCATTAAACGACTAGCTCGTAGAAATAATCGTCTGCTACTACCTCATTTGTAGATAAGTTTATAGAAGTGCTTTTGCTCATGGTTGCACGCTACTATAGCACTTGCGAATTATTTGTTATACTGACGCGCATATTAGCCGAATTGGCATGAATACATGAGACAAGGTAAATAAGTATGCAAACTTGGGTAATTGGCAACTGGAAACAGAATCCTGCGACTAACAATGCTGTCAACGAACTGTTGGACGACTTATTGACTAAAGTGAACTCTGAAAAACGGGCTAATACGCAAACGTCAAAAAATCGTTGCAAATTAATGGTAGCGCCAAGTTGTGTTCATTTAAGTACAGTGAGTACGCGTCTAGCAGATAGCTCAATACTTTGTGCAGCTCAGGATGTCAGTACTCATAGTGCAAGTACAGGTGCCTATACTGGTGACTGTTCAGCACAGCAGGTAGCAGATGCAGGTGCTACTTGGACATTGTTAGGCCATTCTGAGCGTCGCCAATACCACAAAGAGTCTCATGAATGCTTGATAAACAAATTGTCTCATGCGTTTTCTCAGAACTTAGGCGTGGTGTTTTGCATCGGCGAAACACAAGAGCAGTATGACAATGGTAAAACACTCGATGTTATCAACGAGCAACTCTCAGTTATTAAGGAATTATTGATTCAGCAGCCAAATTTGACATCATCGTTATCTGAAAGTCTGCTCGTCGCTTACGAACCTGTATGGGCGATTGGTACAGGTAAAGTGCCGACTGTGGCAGAAGTGAGTAAGACTCATCAGTATATCAAGCAAACGGTTGCGAGCTTTGCTGATATCACAGATACGATCACTGTACTGTATGGTGGTAGTGTCAACGCTGATAATGCTAATAGCTTTGCTGCTAACGCTATGATTGATGGCGCACTGGTGGGCGGTGCTTCGTTAAAAGCAGATAGCTTTCTAGCGATTACCGACGCTTTTGACCAAGTCAATGCTTAACTGAATAAATAACGTTCAGATATCAAGATCATAGCTTATAGAGAGTATGGTTTTATTGGTTGATAAAAGTAGGTTTAACACTGCCCTTGCAATCGTGTACAATGCGCCTTATTTATATAATCGATTTGGTATTTGACAATATCGATTGTCATTCTATTAACTTTACGTTTTATTTTTCGTTATCAGTCGTCATTACGCGGCAAAAGAGGCCACCATGTTTACGTTTATATTAGCCCTGCATATCATTGTGGCCATTGCCATGATCGGCTTGATTCTGATACAGCATGGTAAAGGGGCAGACGCTGGAGCTTCTTTTGGTGCCGGTTCATCAGGTACCGTGTTTGGCGCAGCAGGAACTGCTAACTTTTTGACACGTGCTACGGCAGTGCTGACGGTCATATTTTTTATTACTAGTATGACGCTTGCCGTTCATGCTCGTAAGCAAGCAGAAGATCAGTTTCGTCTAGATGCGCCAGTTTCAGCACCGCAAACGCCGCGTCCAATGACTCAACATTCCGAGTAAGCCTCTTTTAAGTAGGCAGCACTTGCTATTTTGGTAGGTTAGATTTACAATGCTTTCCTGTTTTCGCAACTCCTGTTCTATAGGTGCCTACCTTAAGCATCATTAATTATAGATTGGACGATAGAGACAGAGTAGTACAATGCGATTGTGGTGGAATGGTAGACACGCCATCTTGAGGGGGTGGTGGCGAAAGCTGTGGGGGTTCAAGTCCCCCCAATCGCACCAAGTTTTACAGACGCAGCATAGCGTCAGGTTGGATTTTTAGCAGATAATACTTAATTTATAATTAATTTAAAAAAAGTATTGACACCTCTATTAAACCTCCCTATAATATGCGTTCTAGATTGATGCGGGGTGGAGCAGTCTGGTAGCTCGTCGGGCTCATAACCCGAAGGTCGTTGGTTCAAATCCAGCCCCCGCTACCACTTTTTATACTGATGTTTTGTACACTAAATTTGTCAGTACCGATTAGCCCACCATTATGTTTGTGGGTTTTTTTGTATCTGAAGGTCAGTGTTATCGCGGTATCTATCCTACTTATGCTAAGCTCTAAGTCTATAGAGTACGATATTACTCGTCACTGGTCATCATCGGCCGCTACCGGCACGGTGTTTCTTAAGCAACACTATCTTTTATTCCTCATACTTTCATCGATAGTAGTGCTTTATAAATAATAAAAGCATTGTTTGGTCGAGCTTGATGTTTTTTACGCTCGTCCTTATATAAATGCACAATATATATCATATAGTTGTGATTCAAAATTATATACTGACCGTGACTCTTATCATCATAAGATTATTATATATAGATAAGCGTCGATCTTTAATACGGTTTACTAAGTACGATAGATAAGTGAATAGGAAAATACAAAGAGATTATGAAGCTTTCGACTAAAGTTGCAGAACTGACTAATATTATTGCTCCTGCCGTGGCCGCCTGTGATGTGTCACTATGGGGTATCGAGTTTGCGCCACAAGGTCGTCGCTCTTTACTACGTATCTATATTGAGGCACTGCCAGAAGAGCAAGCCCAAGATAAACAAGTAACGATTGAAGACTGTGCAGCAGTAAACCACCAAGTAAGCGGTATTTTAGAAGTTCATGATCCTATCGCTGGTGAGTATATCTTAGAAGTGTCTTCACCTGGCTTCGACCGTGCATTTTTCTCTGATGAGCAGATGCATGCATATGTTGGTCAGACTGTGAGCTTGCGTCTGATTCAAGCTATCGGTACAGGCGATCAAAAGCGTCGTAAAGCCACAGGTACTTTAGATAGTATTGATGAAAATTCTCTAAAACTAACGTCAAATGATGGCGAGCAGTTTGAGATTGCATTAAGTAATATTGATAAAGCCAATTTGATTTATGAAGATGCCTAGATTTTTACTAGGATAACTGTTTATAGACAGTTTTATCTTCCAATAGCTTATGTGGCTTATAGCAACTATATAATAGCAACACACAAATTATAAAATTTAAGTCAATTAAAAAATGATAGGACAGGTATAGCATGAGTCGTGAAATCTTAACGGTAGTAGAAACTGTCAGTAATGAAAAGGGCTTAAATCCTGAAGATATCTTTGAAGCAATTGAAGACGCTTTGGTGGTATCGACTAAGAAAAAAGTATATACCGAGCAGCCAGAAGTGGCCGTACGGGTGGCGATCGACCGTGCAACTGGCGATTACGATACTTATCGTTACTGGACAGTGGTTGCAGATGAAGACCATGAAATGCCAGCTTGTCAGCTTGCTATCACAGATCTTGATCAAGAAGAGTGGTCAATTGGTGATATTAAAGAAGAGCAGATTGAGTCAATCGAATTTGGTCGTATTGCTGCTACGCAAGCCAAACAAGTTATCATTCAAAAAATTCGTGAAGCTGAGCGTGCACTTGTTGCAGATGCTTTTGAGCCACGTGTTGGTGAGATGATGTATGGCGAAGTCAAAAAACAGACACGTGATGGCTATATTATTGATCTAGGAGATAATACTGAAGGGTATTTATCACGCGATCAGATGTTGCCACGTGAGCAATTACGTGCAAAATCGCGTATTAACGCTATCTTGTACCATGTAAACCGCGAAAACCGCGGCGCACAGTTACTGTTATCTCGTACTCATCCTGAGATGCTTTCAGCATTAATGCAAAAAGAAGTACCTGAGATTGCAGAACAAATTATCGAAGTCCGTAACGTGGCTCGTTTGCCGGGTACTCGTGCTAAAATAGCTGTGAAGACCAACGACCACCGTATTGATCCAGTTGGTGCTTGTATTGGTATGCGTGGTACACGTATCCAAGCAGTACAGCAAGAGTTGGACGGTGAGCGCATTGATGTCGTGGTATGGTCAGATGATCCTGCTCAGTTTATTATTAGCTCTTTAGAGCCTGCTGATGTCAGCAGTATAATTCTGGACGAAGATGCTCAAACAGCAGATATTATCTTTAGCACCAATGACCAATTGGCGCGTGCTATTGGCTCACAAGGTCAAAACGTACGTCTAGCATCTGAGCTAACGGGCTATAAGCTTAATATGATGCTAGAAGAAGAATACAAGCAGCGTCAAGAAAATGAATCAAAAGCGTTTATCGAATTATTTTATGAGCGCCTAGAAGTAGACCAAGATTTAGCACAGGCATTGGTTGATATTGGATTTACCAGTATTGAGGAAGTAGCCTACGTACCAGTCGAGACCTTCTACGATATCGAAGGTCTAGACGATGAAGCGATCGATATGATTCAAGAGCGTGCTAAAGAAGTGGTCATCGCTGATGAATTGGTCAAACAACAGAACATGAAAGAGCCGAGTCAAGAACTTCAAGAGCTTGAAGGTATGACAGTCAGCTGGGCCTATAAAATGGCACAAAAAGACATCATTACTGTTGATGACTTGGCAGAACAAGCCGTCTTCGATCTAGAAGATATCGAAGGATTAGACTCTGAAACTGCAGGAAAACTCATCATGAAAGCTCGGGAATCTTGGTTCGATGAATAAGCGGTAACTGCATATCGCTGTCTTTTGGTGATATGCTATTGAGAATAAAGTGCTAGCGCTTACATGTTGTAGGTACTAGCCTTAACCCAATCATTTGTAGCCAACAACTGAATTGAACATATAGCAAATAATAGACAGTAGGTGATAATAAATGGCAGATAAGACCGTCAAAGAACTGGCAGAAATGGTAGGCAAAACTACAGATGCTGTAAAGCAGCAATTGGTAGATGCTGGCCTGCCTGCTCGCGCAGAGGATGACCTAGTCACCGAGCTTGAGCAAGAAAAGCTGGTGACGCATTTAAAGCAAAGTCATGGTCAACAAGAAAAGCGTCGTATTAGTCTTAAATCTAAAACGACCAGTACCGCCCGCGTGACTGGCTCTTCTGGTAAGTCTAAGAGCGTCAACGTAGAAGTACGTAAAAAGAAAGTATTTGAAAAGCCTAATCCAGAAAAGATGGCTGAAGAGCTAGCAGCTCGTGAACAGGCTCTGGTTGAGTCTCAAGAACGTGCCGCGAAAGAAGCTGAAGAGCGCGCCGCTACTAAGAAAAAAGCTGAAGAACGTCAAGCAGCAACTTTAGCAGCAATGCGTGCAAGCTTAGGCTCTAGCAAAAAATCAGATGACAAAAATGATGACATCTCTACATCAGTTGTTGTTAAAAAAGGCGGTAAAGCGACTGCCGAAGTTAAGCCTAAAGAACAGCCGAAGAAAAAAGTCGCTGCAACCAAGCCTAAAGTTGAGACAGCTGCTGAGCGCAAAGCGCGTGAAGCACGTGAGAAAGAAGAAGCGCGTCTTCGTGAAATCGAATTAGAAACCCGCCGCACGCAAGCTGAAGAAGCGCAAAAGCGCACACTTGAGCAAATGCGCAAAATGGCTGGTAAATATACAGATCGTGAGCCTGTTACTGAAGTTCGTAAAGATGAGCCATTGGCTGAAGGTTTGGTCGGTGATGCACTAGAAGAGTCTTTTGAAAAAGAGCGTCGTGAAATCAAGCGTGGCTCTAACAGTACTGGTACTCGTGGTCGTCGTCGTAAGAACCAAGATGAGCGCGAAATTAAAAATCGCAAAAACGGTTTACGTTCAACTCAAGCCTCACAGCATAAGTTTGAAAAACCTGTTGAAAAAATTGTCTATGACGTTGAGATTAGTGAGCAAATTTCAGTTGCTGATCTTGCACAGCGTATGGCAGTTAAGGCTCGTGAGGTTACTAAACTGCTCATGAAAATGGGCGAAATGGCTCGTGAGTCAGATACGATTGATCAAGCAACGGCAAGCTTGCTTGTGGAAGAAATGGGTCATAACCCAGTACCAGTTAGCGATACCAAAGTTGAAGATGACTTACAGTATGCGGTCGATGAGCGTAGTAGTAACGTTCAGACTCGTCCACCAGTAGTAACTATCATGGGTCACGTCGATCATGGTAAAACATCGTTGTTAGACAAGATTCGTGAAACGAAAGTTGCGAACGGTGAAGCTGGCGGTATTACTCAGCATATCGGTGCTTACCATGTAACAACTGATCGCGGTGTCATTACTTTCCTTGATACTCCAGGTCACGCCGCGTTTAGCGCGATGCGTTCACGTGGTGCTCAAGCGACTGATATCGTTGTACTTGTTGTTGCAGCTGATGATGGTATGATGCCACAAACAGCAGAAGCAATCGATCATGCACGTGCTGCTGGTACGCCAATTATTGTAGCTATCAACAAAATGGATAAGCCAGGCGCTGATCCTGACCGTGTTCTTAATGAATTGACGACGAAAGAAGTTGTTTCAGAAGAATGGGGTGGCGATACACCGATGGCCCGTATCTCAGCTAAAACAGGCGAAGGTATCGAAGATTTACTAGAGTTCATTAGCTTACAAGCTGAGCTAATGGAACTAGAAGCGCCATTAGATGGTGCTGCTCAAGGTGTTGTTATTGAATCAAGACTGGAAAAAGGTCGTGGTCCTGTCGTTAGTGTCCTAGTGAAAAAAGGTACATTGAAACAAGGCGATTTAGTCTTGGCTGGTGAGCAGTATGGTAAAGTTCGTGCGCTAACAGACGAGAATGGTCAGCGTATTAAGTCAGCTGGTCCTTCTATTCCTGTAGAGATTTTAGGTCTGCCTGAAACACCTGCTGCTGGTAGTGAATTCTTAGTAGTAACGGACGAGAAGAAAGCTCGTGAAGTTGCGGACTTTAGAACCAACCGTGAGCGTGAACGTCAACTCGAACGTCAAAATGCCATGCGTTTAGAAAGCATGTTTGATCAGATGGGCCAAGGCGATGTGTCGTTCTTGAATATTGTATTGAAAACAGATGTACGTGGTTCTCTCGAAGCACTACTAGCTGCCTTGAATGAACTGTCTACTGACGAAGTGAAAGTTCGAGTCATCAGTTCAGGCGTTGGTCCTATCTCTGAATCTGATGTAACACTTGCAGAGTCTAGCGAAGCGGTACTACTAGGCTTTAACGTTCGTGCAGATGCTACCGCACGCCGCAAGGCAGACACTGCTAACATGGATATTCGCTACTATAGCGTAATCTATGGTTTGATCGATGATGTTAAATCAGCAATGAGTGGTATGCTTGCTCCTGAACATCGTGAGAAAATCCTTGGTGTTGCAGAAGTTCGCGAAGTATTCCGTTCTAGTAAGTTCGGTGCTGCTGCAGGTTGTATGGTAGTCGAGGGTACTATTTATCGCAACAAACCTATCCGCGTATTGCGTGATGACCAAGTTATCTTTACTGGTCAATTGCAATCATTGCGTCGTTACAAAGAAGACGTTAATGAAGTACGTACTGGTATCGAATGTGGTCTGGCTGTTCGTGGCTATAATGTCGAAGCTGGCGATAAGATCGAAGTCTTTGAAATCCAAGAGTTCGCACGTACTATCTAAAGCTGATGTCTAATAGCAGAGTATGTATTAATGCAACATGCGCAATCCGCTGAGCTTTTTAGATACTTTGCTCTGATTCAGCTGTACTTAGGCCTAACAGGTACATCCTGCTAGGCCTTTTTTAGCATATATAAGTGCTAAATTTATTAATAAGCAGACTTATACATTAGTAAAATAAGCCCATTAAAGTAAGGTAATAACATGAACCAACGTTTACAAAGATTGTCGGATCAGATTCAGCGTGAGCTTGCTGTTCTTATTCGGGATGAAGTCAATGATCCTCGTCTGACAGGTTTTGTCACTATTTCTAGCGTCAAAGTTAGCCCAGATTTAGGCTACGCCGATGTCTATGTCACCATTATGGAGCCTGAGCTCAATGATGCTATGAGTAAGACCAATCATGAAGAAAGCATCAAGGTATTGAATAAAGCGGCAGGTTTTTTGCGTACGGAATTAAGCCACAGTTTGAAAACACGTACTACACCGCGCCTACGTTTTCATTATGATGAAGTGACTGCACGTGGTAATTATATGATGGACTTGATTAGCAAAGCCGTGACCAAAACTGAGCAAAACGAGAGTGACGAGTAAATTACTATTATGTCTATAGCGTCTAAGCAAGCTGGTAAAAAAGCTAATAAAGCATCTGAAAAAGTGAAAGTTTCAGGTGTCATTTTGGTAGATAAGCCCAAAGGTATGACCTCACAGCAAGTCGTGTCAAAAGTGAAGTATTTATTTAAGTCACCGATCCACGATAGTAAAAAAGCGGGGCATACGGGCACACTTGATCCAATGGCAACTGGTCTATTACCTATTTGCTTAGGGGAAGCCACTAAGTTTAGCCATTATCAACTCGATGCTGACAAGTCTTATCAAGCAACTATCTTGTTGGGTAGCCAAACCGATACTGGCGATGCTGATGGGCAAATTGTCACACAAGCGTCTATCCCAGAATTTGATGATGCTTTATTAGCGACTATTGCACAGCAGTTCTTGGGTGCTCAGCAGCAAATACCACCGATGTATTCAGCACTAAAGAAAGATGGTAAAAAGCTTTATGAATATGCTCGCGCTGGTATTGAGGTTGACAGACCGTCTAGAGATATCACAATCAAAGCAATCAATCTGCAAACGATAGATGATACTCAGATTAATCTGACGGTCACTTGTACTAAAGGTACCTACGTACGTGTATTAGCGGAAGATATTGCAAAGCGGCTAGGTACGCTAGGACATTTGACGGCATTACGTCGTACACAAGTAGGTAAATTCGGCGTTGATGATGCTATCGTTTTATCGTCATTAGAAGAGAATAGTTTAGAGGAACGTCAGTCTTGGCTGCTACCTATCGACGCGTGTATTAATATCGACGCTGAGCTAACTCTGACAGAGGAGCAATGCGCTCGTGTACATATGGGACAGCGTCTAAACGTATTTAACGAGCTAACAGTTAATCTTAAGGATTATATTGTTAGTATGGTTGCTAACCAACTGTCTAATAATAGTTCTAGTGATATCGACGATAACGCTATCACTAGTAGTGAAGTTGGAGCTGATACTGAGCCTGATGTACCTCAGCTACTAGAGCATGAAATACCTATTGATATACGTTTACTCAATGAGCAGGGAGAGTTCCTTGGTTTGGGGTCTGTGAGCTTAAATGGCCGTCTACAACCTAAGAAATTGATTCAGCGCTAATATGACGTTTTCATTAAAACTACTTAGATAGAGAAACTACCATCTAATATTCGTCTGATTTACTAACAGTTTACACTAATCACATATCCTCACATTTTATTGCAGGTTTCGCCTATAGTGAAACCTGCTTTTTTTGTAATCTAGATTTATCAGATAGGGAATGCTGAGCTAAAAATAAAACGGATAAAGATTATAAAAATAATAAAAAATTACTGCAAAAGTAAATAATTAAAAAATAGATGATTAAGAATAAAAACTAGTGCAAGCAGGACGTATTTTAATAACAATAAAACGGTTCAAAGGAAAATTTATTATCAAACAATAATAATATTAGCTCATAAAAATATACTAACTTATAAAAATCAACAGATAAGAAAAAGGAAAGTTATGAAAACGATCGCTTTTTTACTACATAACCACTTCGAACAAGCAGAGTACGAAGATGTTAATAATCAACTAAAAGATAAAGGCTATAAGACACTTCTCATAACAACAAATGATAAGAAAGAAGTGCAAGCCATGCAAGGAGACGTAGACAAGAGTGATACTTTCACTGCTGATATCTTATTAGAAGATGCGAATGTTTCTGACTACGATGCATTGGTCTTACCAGGTGGTACTGTAAATGCTGATACTATTCGTGGTAATGGAAAAGCACATCAAATTATCAACGCTATTTATGAAGCAGGAAAGCCATTAGCTGTTATATGTCATGCGCCTTGGGTTCTTATAAATACAGGTATTGCAAAAGGTAAAACTCTTACTGCTTATCCTACGTTGCAACTAGATTTAGAAAATGCTGGAGCAAACTACGTAGATAAGACTGTACAAGTAGATGGTAATCTTATTACCTCGCGTAACCCAGACGATATACCCAACTTTGTTGATGCCATAGATAAAGCATTGTCTTAAAATCTTATTTTCTAATTAATTTTAGTTAACTAATTATTATTAAATCTCAACTATTTATAATCATAACTAAGGAAAATACTATGTCAAACTCTAATCCAAATGATACTAAGCTTGAGCAACAACGTTCTGATTCAGCAGAAGCAGCGCTTAAAGGTCAAACTGAAGACAATTATAATGAAGATAGCGAAGCAGCAGCAGAACGTATCTCAGCTAACTTAGAAGACGCGAAAGAAGACAAATAAGTTTTTTATATGTCATCTATAGTAGGGTGGCATCGATACGTTTACAGTATAGTTTGCACGTTTTATTATCGATGAGTGCAACTACAGTTAGTCCACAAAATAATAATTCAGGAGCTAATATGAGTAATTCACCGAATAATATGGACGAGCAAGAAAAAGAGATTGAAAAGCTAGCAGAAGAAATCAATCCGAGTGAGCATACTGCCCCAGACAGTCTGGCGGAAGTGACTACTGCCGCGCCTCTTGAAGATGATGAACTAGGTGGCAATGCGAAAGAGTCTGACGCTAAAAAATAGTCTGCTTAGATAAGGTTTAGTGGGTAGTTATCTGCTGAATACTAGCTACTAAAGATTAAATCTAGCTTCATAAGTATTACGAAAAACTGCTGCTAGTTCAGCAGTTTTTTGTTATAATTACCCCCGCATTTAAATTAGGTTTTGAATGATGTGTTGTAATTAGCCCATTACTTTGGTTAAGTAGTGATATAGCTAAATGCAATGTATGTTTCAAAATATATTAAGTGGTTGTTAACTGAGCTTGTCGTACACTAGGTCAACTCTAGTAATGCAGGGTTGTCCTGAATGGCGTACAGGTTATTTTATTTATTATTCTATTGCTTTAATACTGACTCAAATTGCAGTCAGTTTTTTAAAGTTTTTAGCATTGCCGGAGATATTTATGCTAACTAATACCGATCGTGAACAAATCATCGCTCAATACCAACGCGGCGAAAATGACACTGGTTCTCCAGAAGTTCAAGTAGCTTTGTTGAGTGCTCGTATCAATGATTTGCAGAACCACTTTAAAGCACATAAAGCTGACCATCATAGCCGTCGCGGTCTTATCCGTATGGTTAACACGCGTCGTAAACTGCTTGATTACTTAAAAGGTAAAGACCTTGGTCGTTACACTACTCTAATCAGCCAGTTAGGTCTACGTCGCTAATCTAACGGCAATAGTACGAGTGGATGCTAAGTTTTTTAGTCAACCGTTTGGAACTTGTTTATTGATATCGATAAAATAGATTTTTCTAAAAACGGTGTGGAATAGTTTCACGCCGTTTTTTTATGCTTATTCGTTTTAGGTACTGTGCTCAAATAGTAAAAGTTATAGCTTCTTCCATATAATAGCTAAGAGGCATATTGGTATAAACTGTACTAACCAAGCTTTAAATACGGTATTCTTTGTCGATAATTGCGCTACTGTGCAATTAATTGGTCAATGGCTATAAATCACTGTAAAATAATGCCTTGTGAGTTTGATAGCGCATCTGCTACAGATATGGCTATTATTGATAGAATACTTATTGTTTAGCTTAGTAACCGGCGCAGATAGTTGATATTTGAAACCTAGAAAATAGCCTATAGGGTTTTTAGCATCGAAGTCTTTTGACTTAATGTCTTTTTGATAGTATTTATAGTAAAGCCAAAGTTGCACGACCGAATATACATAATAGTACGATGTCCAACTCAGACAAATATATGAGATAACCAAGTAACGTTATTGGCATTGGTTGAGATGATTTCTGACAGAAAGCATATTAATTGATAGCCATATACACAGAATTTTAATGACAGATATTAGCTTTTTTTGACGCTGATATCAGTTTTGTCAGTCAACATTAGGAAGATTATATGACAATGTTTAACACCATTAAGCGTGAATTCCAATATGGCAACCAGCAGGTTGTTATCGAGACAGGCCGTGTAGCCCGTCAAGCAAACTCTATTTTAGTCCATATGGGCGGCGTAACAGTATTAGTTGCAGCAGTCGTGAAGTCAGAAGCTAAAGAAGGTCAAAACTTCTTTCCGCTAACGGTTAATTATCAAGAAAAAATGTATGCAGCGGGTAAAATTCCAGGTGCTTACGGCAAACGTGAAGGCCGTGCGAGCGAATTTGAAACGTTAACTTCACGCTTGATTGACCGTCCGATTCGTCCGCTATTCCCAGAAGGCTACGTAAACGAAATTCAAATTACCGCGACTGTAGTATCTTCGGACAAAACTCAGTCAGCAGATATCGCCGCACTAATCGGTGCATCAGCAGCGTTGGCCATCTCTGACGCACCATTCAATGGTCCTGTTGCGGCTGCTCGTGTTGGTTTCATTAACGGTGAATACGTACTAAACCCAACGTCTGAACAGCTTGAAACCAGTGATCTTGATTTGGTTGTCGCTGGTACTAAATCTGCTGTATTGATGGTTGAATCTGAAGCGGCAGAGCTGTCAGAAGACCAGATGCTAGGTGCAGTATTATACGGTCATCAACAACAACAAATCGTTATTGATAACATCGTATCAATGGCGGAAGAAATCGGTACTGCGAAGCAGCAGTATTCTGCTCCTGAGCGTGACCAGTCACTTACTAGCAGCATGAAAGATCAGTTCGGTGAGCAAGTTGCTGACGCTTATACCATTACTGACAAGCAAGCACGTTATACTAAGCTTGATGAAATCAAGCAATCAATTATCGATGCACTTGCTGGTGATGCTGAATCAGAAAATTATGCTGATACCGTATCTGAGCTTAAAGAAATTTATAACGACCTTAAATATCGTACGGTTCGTGACAACATCTTGTCAGGTAAGCCGCGTATTGATGGCCGTGACCCTGAAACAGTTCGTGCGCTTGACGTACAAGTTGGTGTATTGCCATATACGCATGGTTCAGCATTGTTCACACGTGGTGAGACGCAGGCATTGGTTACGACTACATTGGGCAACAGCCGTGACGTTAATATGATTGACTCATTGGGTGGCACGATTCGTGATCATTTCATGTTGCATTACAACTTCCCACATTTCTCAGTAGGTGAAACAGGTCGTGAAGGTATTCCAAAACGTCGTGAAATCGGTCACGGTCGTCTAGCACGTCGTGGTGTACAAGCAATGCTTCCAGATAGCGAACGCTTCCCGTACGTTATCCGTGTGGTATCAGAGATTACTGAATCAAACGGTTCATCTTCTATGGCATCTGTTTGTGGTGCAAGCTTGGCATTGATGGATGCAGGCGTACCATTAAAAGCACCAGTCGCGGGTATCGCGATGGGTCTGGTTAAAGAAGGCGAGCGTTTTGCTGTATTGTCAGATATCTTAGGTGATGAAGATCATCTTGGTGATATGGACTTTAAAGTGGCTGGTTCTAAAGACGGTATCACTGCGCTACAGATGGATATCAAAATCGAAGGTATTACACCAGACATTATGGAGCAAGCGCTTAAGCAAGCCCATGCTGGTCGTATCCATATCTTAGAAGCAATGAACCAAGTATTGCCAGAGAGCCGTACTGAAATCAATGCTCATGCGCCTAACTATGCGGTTATCGAAATCAATCCAGATAAGATTCGTGATGTAATCGGTAAAGGTGGCGCGATGATTCGTCAGCTAACTGAAGAAACTGGTGCAGTGATCGATATCGATGATGGTGGTACGATTCGTATCTTTGGTGAAAACAAAGCAGCGACCAAAGCGGCAATCGGTAAAATCGAAGCTTTGACTGCTGAAGTTGAAGTGGGTAAGACCTATGAAGGTACAGTTGCTCGTATCGTTGATTTCGGTGCATTTGTAAATGTCTTGCCAAACACTGATGGCCTAGTACATATCTCACAAATCGCAGAAGAGCGCGTTGAGAATGTATCAGACTATTTAAAAGAAGGTCAGGTCGTCAAAGTACTCGTACAAGACGTTGACAACCGTGGTCGTATTAAACTGACTATGAAAGGTGTTGAGCAGAACTAATACTCAATATCTGATGTGGTTTAAGTAATAAAAAACCGCCTTGAAATGCTCTTTATGAGTATTCAAGGCGGTTTTTTTATGTGCTCAAAGAGACGATAACAGGCTAGCTAAAAAGTCACTTATAAATTAATGCTTTTGGGCAGATGTATGTCGATATGAAGTTTTGATAAGTCTTGTAAGTATTCAGTCAGTAATGGCAAAGTATCAGCATACCAGTCCAAAGGCAAGGTGTCTGCTGTATCACCCTGATTGGATACGATATCACGTGGTTTGCCTGAGATCAGCGGCCGTGCAAGTAATGCAACTCTGCGTATGCCTTGGTAACGTATGAGTGGCATCATTTGCTGTTGTAGATCAATCAAAGCAGCAGTCAGCCAACGCGTGCGCACTGGATGATAAGGGTGGTTTGATATTACGAGGTTAGCAATATAGCTTGGCTGGTTGCCGTTACTACTGATACCAAGACCAACTTGCTCACGTGTAAGCTTATTAAGTAAGCAGCTACCGACATTTAGACTACCATCGCGGCACGCACGATGATAGCGGCTGTAGTTGTCAGGAAATAGTGTTTTAGCTCGTGTGAGTACAGGATCTAAAACGACACCAGCAGTATTAACAGGAAAAACAAGCAGCTGTGCATTGCTATTTAAAATAGAGGTATGTGTAAGTTGCAAAACTGCCATCGTAAGCCTCTCTATAAGAAAGTACGCAGCTACTGAACCGTTGCTTTATTAGAGTCGTTTGCTTCTAGCTGAGCAATTTGTTGTTCGAGTAGTGCAATTTGTTCGGCCTTCATATCAGTCAATTGCTTATTCATAGCGACTTGTTCAGCGGCTAATTTTTCTTGTTCGGCCAGTCGCTGACGCTCATCTTCTAAACGATCAATCTCTTCTTTCGCCAAGCTATCACTTTCTGGTAGAGGCGCATCTAATATAGCAGTAGGATTTGGTATCACGTCACTGTCATTATTTGCTTCCTCAGAGTTTTCATCCATGAGCACACCATCGTTAATCACAGACTCATCTGCTATATTAGGTGTATTATCTGTGGTTAACTCTGTCGACGTTTGCTCAGTTGCTGGCACTGAAGCAGAGACATCTACAGGGAGTGTAGACTGGGTGTTAGATCTACCTACAATAAGGTAGGTAATGACAATAAGCAGCAATAAGGAGATAAGTACTGCCAACATTTTCTGATGTGATTTAGTCGGATTTTTATTGGAGGCGTGGGTTGATGAAGGCCGGATATTGTCTGGTTTCATATTATGATCGATTCATGTCAAGAATATAAGTAGCCATACTATAGCAAACTCAAAATAAAAAGCCTATCTATTGATAGATAGGCTTAATAGAGCGTTTAATCTGTTTGCGAGTATAAGTACCAGATAACTAAGACTTAAATTTCACGGTGCCACTGGTACCAGTTGCCATAGCATCACGCGCCATTTGATCCTCCAAATGGTTCTTTGCACTAATAGCATCAGGATCGGGACGATGCTCCGTGTGTCCGCATTGAGTACACTCAATATACTCATCTGGGGTAGGAGTGACGATATTAACTTGCACGACAGCGTCCATTTCCTGACATTTCGGACAACGTACTCCTGCTAAAAACCGGCGTTTAGGACTAGATGACTGATAACGCATTTAAATGACCTCGCGAGTCGTTTGAGTGTTTGCCGCATCAATATTTTCAAAACCGTTATGACGTAGTAAGGCGTCGATACTAGCGCTACGGCCACGGAAGTTTTCAAAATTGGTTTTCGCTGGGAAGCTTCCACCAACAGATAAGATAGACTCACGGAACGCTTTACCTGTTACCGGATTAAAAATACCTTCTTCTTCAAATTTGCTAAACGCGTCGGCTGACAACAGTTCTGCCCACTTGTATGAGTAATAGCCTGCAGCATAACCACCCGCGAAGATATGGCTAAAGCCATTAGCAAAGCGGTTATAGTCAGGTGTTTGCATGATAGAAATATCATTACGAACAGTATTGAGCGTCTCCAAAATGCCATCATAATTCAGCGCTGGTGTATGAGCATGAATCAGTAAATCAAACAGAGCAAATTCAATTTGACGTAGCGTTTGCATACCGCTTTGGAAGTTTTTCACTGCCAATAACGCATCAAGCTTGTCTTTAGGTAATGGCTCACCAGTCTCAACATGGCTGCTGATAAGGGCAATACTTTCAGCGTCCCAAGCCCAGTTCTCCATAAACTGGCTAGGAAGCTCGACGGCATCCCACTCGACGCCATTGACACCAGCGACATCGCCGACCGTCACTTGGGTTAATAGATGATGTAAGCCATGACCGAACTCATGGAATAGGGTCAGTACTTCATCATGCGTCAATAAACTAGGTTTGCCATCAAGTGCTGGCGTAAAATTACCAACCATAAAACAGACGGGTAGCTGCTGGTGATTTTTTTCCTCATAACTATAGCGAGATTGGAAACCGTTCATCCATGCACCGCCACGCTTACCACTGCGCGCAAACAGGTCGAAGTAGAAACCACCAAGCAAGCGATCGTCTGCATCGAATAATTGATAAAAACTCACATCATCATGCCAGCGAGATGTTGAATCACTTTCTGCATCTTTACGGCTTTGCTCTTGTACTTTGATACCGTATAGACGCTCAACGATAGTGAACAAACCATTAATTACTGTTGGTAATGGGAAGTATGGACGAATTTCCTCTTGCGATAAACTGAACTCACTTTGTTTTACCTTTTCGGCAATGTAGGCACTATCCCACGGTTGTAATTCGTCAATGCCATAATCGCTCGCGTATTTTTGTAGTTGTGCCAAATCTGCTTTGGCAGCAGGGGTCGCTTGTGCTGCTAGGTCACGTAAGAATGTTTCAACTTCCGAGACACTGTCTGCCATCTTGGTCGATAACGATACTTCGGCATAATTTGCAAAACCAAGCAACTTGGCTTTTTGCTCACGTAATGTGAGGATTTGACTCATGTTATCAGCGTTATTTAATGATTTGCCTTTTGCGTTGGTATGCGTATCAAATTCAGAGGCCCGCGTGACGTAGGCATTATAGAGCGTCTCACGCAGGCTACGATCATCCGCATGAGTCATAATCGCTAGATATACAGGAATATTTAAACTTGCCACATAATAAGGCGTTGGCAGTGCATCTACATTAGCTTGGCTAAGAGTACCGTGAGCAAGCTCACGCGTTTTGTACTGCTCGCCTGCATCTGCCAGTAGTGCCAAACCACTTTCTGTTAAGCCCTTTAACTGTGAGTCTTCTAAAGGCAAGGCAAATGCTTGCGTCGCATCTAAGATATTGTCCGAGAAAGTTGCAGACAAGGTAGATAGCTCACTTTGGGTGGCGGCAAATTTTTCTTGTTCAGCTTGAGGTAGAGCAACGCCTGATAGCTCAAAGCTACGCAATGCCAGTTCGATCGCACGTGAACGAGCAGGCTCTAGTGTGGCAAAGAAGTCCGCATCATTGACAATAGTTTGATAGCGATTAAACAAAGGTTGATGCTGGCCAACTCGCGTACCGTAAGCAGATAATTTTGGTAGCAGCTCATGATGAACATGGCGAGTCTCGTCGTTGCTCATTACACTATTGAGATGCGACAAAATACCCCAGCTACGATCTAATGCCAAATTGATATGATCAAACCTCACAACATCTGCTAAAGCTTGTTCAGCGCTTATTTTTTCAGCGCCATTCTTTTCTATTACTGTCAGTGTATCTAAAAAAGTATTGGCAGCATCAATAGCGTCAATCACTTGGCTCTGTAACTTATGTGGCGCAGTATCGGCAAAATCGACAAGGTGTAAATCTGAAGGAGAAAGTGTCATATAGGTATCCAATATCGATGAGTTATCATGAAGAAAAATGAGATAGGGCTGGCTACGATTAAAATATATAGTGTGTTCTTATTTTATATATAGATTATATAAAAGATGGGTTCGTTTAGTAAAAATACAACCTAAGCATTTTTATACGATTCGAATGATTAAAACAATATTAGCAATCTAAAAATAAATATCGAAATTCTGATACTTAGATGTAAGCGTTTAAAGATAGCTATCTGGATATATAGGTATGTTAGATAAAGCATCTCTTTAACAATATAGAGTATTCTATTTACAAAGCGCTATCATTTGCTTGCAAATTAACCCTACAGGGAGTGGGGTATAGCTGTTAGCATTAAGATAATGGAATCTGAAAATAATGCACCGACAAGGTGTAAGAAAAACACGGATAGAGATTTTTAAACTCAGATATTTTTAAACTTATAAAAAGTATATGAGTAGAGAAATATACAAAGTTGAAAATGAATGATAATAAAACAAGGAGCAATATATGAAAGCGACTCTTAAAAGTTTACGTGAGACAAAAGCTAACCCTGCAGTAAGTATCTTTGTTAAAACGCATCGTGAACATCCAGCCAACGAGCAGGATCCTATCGCTCTAAAAAATCAACTAAAAGTTGCCGAAGAGCGTTTGACCAATGAATACGATAAACGCACAGCGACCACCATTCTAGATAATATCCAAAATAAAATCAGTGAACTTAATCACAATTATAACCTCGATACCTTAGCCATATTCGCTAGTACAGATGACGTGAAAGTCGTTCGTATGCCAATCGATACAACAGAACGCGTTGTGATTTCAGATAGATTTGCTACTCGTGATTTGGTTCGTGATATGGCAAGTGCCGTTCATTACTACACCGTGGTCTTAACTCGCGATAATGCTCGTCTAATTGAGGCATCTAACGACCGTGTCGTGCGAGAATTTGATAAAGATGACGATGCACAAAACAACATGGAGAACATTCAGTTCCCTGTCGAAAACAACGGACTATACACAACAGGTGACGGTGGCTCAGATCGTTCATCAAATAACGAAAGCAGTCACTTGAAAGAATTCTTTAACCAAGTAGATAAGAGCGTCCAAGAACTGTGGGGCGAGCACAAGATGCCTCTTGTCATCGTTGGCGATGCAAAAAATATTGGTTACTACAAAGAAGTATGCGATCGTCCAGACAATGTCATCGCTACAGTGTCAAACGCTACCAATCTAGAAGACGGTAGTGCTCAACATATCGTAGATAGTGTGCAAGAAGCTGTGGAAGAATATCGTACATCACTACATAAAGCGGCATTGGGTGAAATTGACAAAGCCCGTGGTGCGAATATGCTGCAAACGGATTTACAGGAAGTATATCGTAGTGCTTTCCAAGGCGCTGGCGAAACGCTTTATGTACGCCGTGGCTATATACAGTCCGCCAAAATTGATGAAAAAGCGCAGACGTTGAGTCCTGCTAACGACGCTACTGCAGAAGGCATTACAGATGATGCAATCGGCGAAATCATTGAGCATGTTATTCACAATGGCGGTGAAGCTGTGTTTATGCCACAAGACGTCATGGGCGAAGATCAGCCAATTGCGCTAGTGACTCGCTATTAACTTGAAGATAACACCTATGCGCGATATTCATTTATGAATTAGCCATTAATAATACATAGGTGTAATATGAGAGCATTGGTTCAGTATGAGCCAGTGCTCTTTTTATGTCTGTCATTACCATCACTATGGGTGTTATCGTAGCTGAGCTATTGATCTTTACTCTATAAATAATGAGCGTACAACGAACCACATTATGACTACCACCTCTTTTGTTTTAACCAGCTACAACATACATAAAGGCATGTCACCGCTGAATCGCCAAGTAAAAATGCAGGGTATTGCTCAAGCATTAGAAACAGCTGGTGCTGATATATTGTGCTTACAGGAAGTGCAGGGGCAAAATCTCAAACGCAATCTGCAATACAACGAATATCCAGATCAGTCTCAACATGAATGGTTTGGTGAGTTTTTAGATTTGCAAAACAGTTATGGCAAGAATTCAGAATATGATAATGGGCATCACGGTAACGCGGTGTTGAGCCGCTTCCCGCTGGATCCGAAACACAACGTAAATATTACTGTAAATCGTCTTGAACAGCGTGGTGTTTTACATTGTGAGGTGCAACCTTGGGGTTGGGAGAGACCGGTGGTCGTCCTGTGCGCCCATCTTAATCTTTTTGAGCGGGACCGTATCAAGCAGTATCAAGCGATTAGTGACTATGTTCGAAATGAGATTGCACCGGATCAGCCACTTATTTTGGCAGGTGATTTCAATGATTGGAAAAAAATGTCTTGTGACAAACTGGCCACCGAGTTAGGTATGATAGAAGCATTTAAGCACTGTTACGGTAAGCTATTACCGACTTTTCCTGCCAAGTTACCTGTACTCAGTTTAGATCGTATCTATGTGCGCAATTTAACCGTCAAAGATGCTTGGGTACATACTGGAAAGCCTTGGTCATCGTTATCGGATCATCTGCCTATTAGCGCAGAGCTTGTGTTACCTTAGCAAAGTATTACTAGCTTTGTACTTGTCATAAAATCACCGACTGGGCAGGGTATTCATGTATCATCTCAACATATAATAGACAATAAGCAAAACCCAAAAACCACTTATAAGGACATTCTACTATGACAACGTCGTCTATCAACTCTACTGCTTCGCAAACCCAAGTACCAAACACCCAGCATGCCGCACTCATTCGCGAGTTTGGTGAACCTGAAGTCATGCAATACCAAGATAATGTCTCCATCCCTGAGCTACAAGATGACCAAGTGTTGGTAAAAATCGCCTATGCTGGTATTAACCCAGTCGATTATAAAACTCGTCAAGGTAAAGGCTGGGTTGCGGAAAATATCCGCAAAGACAAGTTTGATAATGATCAGCCAGCTATTCTGGGATTCGATGTAGCAGGCGAAGTAGTCAGTAGCAATAGCGACGAGTTTGCTATTGGGGATAGAGTAGCGGCCTTGACCTTTAGCGGTGGCGGTTATGCACAATATGTGGCAGTAAATGCCAAGTTGCTTGCGAAAGTACCAGAAAATGTCACCTTAGAGCAGGCAGGTGCGCTACCTTGTATCGGTCAAACTGCCGTACAGTTTGCAGATTTTGCGGACATCAAAGCTGGTGAGCATGTGGTCATTAATGCACCTGCAGGCGGTGTTGGTCATTTATTAATCCAATTACTCATGAATAAAGTGGTACAAGATAATATCAAAGTGACAGTAATTTGCTCACCAGAAAAGTATGCCAAGCTTGATGAGTTAATCGACGTCTCTAAACTAGCGGGTTGGGTAGATTATACCAAAGGTGAAGACTTCCCTAATCTGCAAGCCGATATATTGCTAGATTTAGTCGGTAATGAAGCAGGTGTTCGTGCGCTTAGCGTGCTTAAGTCAGGTGCTCGGGTGAATGTATTACCAACTATCTGGGTGGATAAGATCAAAGAAGCGGGTGAGCAAAAGAACCTAGAAGTATCAGGCTACAAGGCACAGCGTAGTGGTCAAGATATGGCCCGAGTTTTACAGCAAGTGGCTAATGGTAAGCTAACTTTAAAAATTCAAAAAACTTATCCACTCTCAGACGTAGTGGCGGCCCATCATGAATTACAAAAAGGTGATGCGTTCGGCAAAATCGTCTTAGACGCCGCTAAATAAACATCTATACGGATTGATCTGTAGGTAGTGTTCAGTTCATTTTATGAGCTGCGAGGTAGATGTTGAACTAAACTAAAACTGTGCTCTAACAAATCATACAAAAGTTTTATTTTCGACAACAGAACAGCCCTGCAGCTGTCTTTTACTTATCATAGGATAGAGTACGTATGATAACTATAATGACAAAGGAAACTATATGAACGCTAATAAAAAAACAGACGACCATATGGCTTATGAAGCACAAGTCCGTGAAGATATAGAAGGGTGGAAAAATCCTGATAAAAGCATACTGGATAAAGCGCTTTCTGTGATCAATACGCCAATCGTTGAGGCAGGTGATGCGCTGATGAATGCGCCGCAGTTTGGCGAAGCATTAAAGCAGGCAACGGAACAGTCTATTACGACGCTGAGTGATGCAGCTAATTGGACATTAAACACGAAGGATGTCATTGAGGCTTATCATAATGAGTCCGATACTGTAGGGGCCTCTATCACAACGTTATCTGATATCGAGCGCTTACCGATTGCAGTGGTTGATAAGCAGGTCAAACACTTTAAAAGCAAATATGTGGCAATGACCAGTGCCCAAGGGGTTACGACAGGGGTAGTAGGTTGGGCAGGGATTCCTGCTGATGTGGTGGCTTTAATTACTACTAACCTTCGGGCAATTGGAGAGTATGCGACCTATTATGGGTTTGAGATCAATAACGAAGGGGAGCAGCTGTTTGCTATGTCTCTACTAGCGGTAGCGACGTCTAATTCTGCTGAAGAACGCCAAGCGGCGTTAGATGACACTTATGCGATGGTCAAGGATCCAGAGACGTTAGCCTTCAATAAAGTCAATGAAGAAGTGATGTCACGTGTCTTGCGTCAAACAGCAACCAAAGTTGCTACCAATATCGTTAAGACAAAAGCCGCGCAAATCATTCCGGCCGTAGGTGCAGTAGTTGCTGGTGGTGTTAACGCCAGTTATACCGCCAGTGTCTGTGAGGCCGCTTACCAGTGCTACCGCGAGCGCTTTTTAGATCGTCAAGCTTAAGATTTGAAAGTAGCACAATGGTCCACAAGAATATAGATAGAGTTTTAGTAGAGAGGATAGCTATTAGACATTGAGCATGCGCCGAAACGTCAAACTGATACGGCCTGTTGCGATCTGTTTTGTTTTGGTGATAGTGTGCTTCCAAAATCTTTGTGTGTCGCCATGCATTACAACGAGCTGTCCAGACTCAAGATAAAGTTCGACTTTATCTTGAGTTTTTTTATGTTTAAAAACAAATTTTCGTGTTGCACCAAGTGATAAGGACGCTATGATTGGTTGATGACCGAGCTCTTTTTCGTCATCGGCATGATAGCCCATACCGTCAGCACCAGTAGGATAGTAGTTAAGCAGGCAAGTATTAAAGTCGACAATAACATCGATTTCTGCTAAAGCTTGTTCAATTTTTTGTTTCACGTGAAACACTGCATCTGACCATGGAACGGTTTGCCGCACGTGTCCCGAATATTGGTAATTAGCATTTTCGTTTCCTATCCAGACAACTTGCCGAGTGGTTATATGTGTTTTGCCAAACAATGTCACAATATCTGACTGCCAAGGCAGCTCGTTTAGTAAAGTATCATAAAGAGTAGTGGCATCATCGATAAGCACTCCTAGATCGTTCACTTTACCATCATAGGGTATTAGGTTATCCGTGGGGGCAGGGGCAAAGAGATCAGTCATAAATCAGTCGTTTTACATTCTTATTTGCTACTTTGGTAGTGCTCGTTGACGATTTGAGCGCATAGTTCAGGCGCTTCCATTGGCAGTAGATGACCATAATCTGATAGAGAAATAAGACTGCTATCTGGGACAAACTTTTGCCATTGCTTTCGTACTTTATTATTGATGAATAAAGTAGGCTTACCCGTAATCAAGGTATAGGGACAGCGTAGTTTTTTGAGCGCAGCATCGATATGAGGTGCGCCAAAATAATTGGCCAGCTCTTGTTCTGGTACAAACATAAGCGTATAGCTATCATCTGTATTTTTGCTCAGGCTTTGTTCTGCAAATATTTGCAAGTGCTCGTCACTGATACGTTTATAAGCGCGCTGCGCACGTAGGCTCTTATAATAACTACGAATGCTCGGCCAAGTAGATTGTTTAGTTAACGTACTTTTGAAAGGCTCGCGATTCAGTAGAACAGAGCGTGGCAAAAGGTTATATAAGGTAGCTTGGCTTTTGGTAAATGTGACAGGTTCAATCAGGTATAACTGTGAAAATAACTCTGGACATTTGGCAGCTGCCATTGCCGTAGCCGTTGCGCCTTGCGAGTGTCCTATACCTACGACAGGCTTGTCTTGCGTCTTTTCCAAAAACTCAATCAGCATATCAGCATCTTGCTCGCGCGTGAGGCGTTGGCTTTGCGGCTTATCATACCAGTAGCCACGTAGAGCAAGGGAGCTGATATCAAATTCAGTGGCTAGTTCGCTCAGTAATGGTGTGTAGGAGCCAACGGTAAAACTATTGCCACTATAAAAATGTGCTGGTGCGCGAGAAGTAGAGTTTGAATCTAACGGCTGATTAAACCGGCTAAGGTCATAGTAGCGTGCCTGTTTTCCGCCAATATTAATGCGCTTTGTGAATGCTTCCATAAAATAAACATTTCCTTGTGGCTTATTTTGAGTGACTCTTTCTTGTAGTTTCGCTTCTTATGATTGTTCTTCGTGAGTCTTAGTTATCTTCACCTAAAAAGCCACCGCTTTGACGTTGCCACAGTCGAGCATAGACGCCATCTAGCGACAATAGTTCATCATGGCTACCTTGCTCGATGATACGGCCTTGATGCATGACAACCAATCTATCTAGTGCAGCAATAGTAGAGAGTCGATGGGCAATAGCAATAACGGTTTTGCCAGTCATAATGTCATTTAAGCTCTCAGTAATGGCATATTCAATCTCAGAGTCTAGCGCACTGGTCGCTTCATCTAAGAGCAGTATCGGTGCATTTTTTAGCATAACACGTGAGATAGCGATACGTTGACGTTGACCGCCAGATAGTTTGACTCCGCGTTCACCCACTTGGGTATCAAGTCCTGTATTACCTTTATCGTCGTACAAGTCTTTGACGAAATCCCACGCCTGAGCTTGTTTGGCCGCGAATATAATCTCTTCATCAGTAGCGTCAGGACGACCATAAGCAATGTTTTCACGTACGGTACGATGTAGTAATGAGGTATCTTGAGTCACCATACCAATCTGTTGGCGCAATGATTCTTGCGTGACCGCATCAATCGCTTGACCGTCAATCAGAATTTTACCGCTATCTACGTCAAAGAAGCGCAATAGCAAGTTGACCAAAGTTGATTTACCCGCACCTGAACGCCCAACCAGACCAATTTTTTCACCCGGCTTAATATCTAAATGGAAGCTGTCTAATAGTTTGATGTATGAGTCAGGAGTATGCTTAGCGATGCTGGTACCATCAACAGTGTTATCAGTTTGTCCATTGTTTTCTTCGTCATTCTCATAACTGAAGTCAACATGGTCAAACACGATGCGACCATCCGTGACAGCTAGCGCTGGCGCGTCAGGTTTGTCAACGATCGTCTGCGGTGCTGACAATGTACGCATACCATCTTGAACTGTACCGATACTCTCGAACAAACTGGCTGTCTGCCACATAATCCAACGCGTCAAGCCATTTAGACGTAATGCCATGGCAGTTGCAGCAGCAATGGCACCAACACCAACGGCGCCTTGTTGCCATAAGTATAGTCCAATCCCTGCCGTACTACTGACCAAGATTACACTGATAAGATGGGTCGATACTTCTAAATAGCTGACCCAGCGCATTTGTGCATGTACCGTACCTAGGAATTGTCCCATCGCGTTTTTAGCGTAGCCCAGCTCACGACGCGAATGGCTAAATAGCTTGACGGTCATGATATTGGCATAAGCATCAGTAATCCGTCCTGTCATCAAGGCACGAGCGTCAGCCTGCACAATCGCTGTATCCTTGAGCTTAGGAATAAAGTACCAAATGGTGAGTGCAACCAGCACAAGCCAAACGACAAAAGGAATGAGTAACAAACTGTCTAAATTAAATAAAATCACCCCTGAAGTGATAAAGTAGACAGAGACATACATAAACATATCGGTGACAGTCATCACGGTATCGCGTACTGCCAATGCTGTCTGCATTACCTTCGCTGAGACACGACCCGAAAATTCATCTTGATAGAACTGCATGGACTGCCCAAGCATCCGCTGATGAAACCGCCAGCGCATCTGCATAGGAAAGACGCCTTGCAAGGTCTGAAAATGGATAAACGATGATAAAGCAATCCATAATGGGCTCACTATCATGACAGCCAACATGATAAGTAGCATGTCACCTTTTTCTACCCATAAGCTTTGCGGTGTATAAACGCCCAACCAGTCGACGATATTACCTATCCAAGCAAACAGCATAGCCTCGTAGATACCGATACCAGCAGACAAAATCATAAAGGCTAGCAGCCAGCCGCGTAAGCCGTTGGTACATGCCCACAAAAATTTCAGCATGCCATCGCGAGGTGATGGCAATGGCATAGGTGTGTCTGGAAAGGCAGGTAGGCGGTTTTCAAAAAAACGAAATAAAGCATTCATAGGCAGTAATAAAACATCAATAGCAGTACGTCAAGATGAACGAGAGGACTCGTTATCTAGAATCTTTACTTTTGTGATTGGGATTAGGTGCTATTTTAGCAAAATTACTAATCATACCTGCATGCTAATTGTAATTTACTTAAGAATAGCTATGTTTTAAAGGCTTTAGCTATAACCATAATAAATAGATTGCCGTCAAAGAAATATTTTGTTACATTCTACATCCAAACTTATTCACGAGTTTAAATATTGCTTTTATAGGTATGATTTTATTGCAAAAATTAGCTGATTAGCAGATATTTTACTTAATACATTTTATCAATTTGCGAACAGTAATAAATCAACGTTGAAGCTCAAAAGGTAACAGTTAATGATGTACTTAATAATTGCGGTGCTATGTAGTGTCGCCGTCTCAGTACTTTTGAAAATATTGCGCCAGAAAAGTATAGATATTCGTCAGACCATCGTGGCAGGCTATCCTGTGGCTTTTTTACTGACTTGGGTGTTACTAAAACCTGACGTAGGTGCTATTCATGCGCTTGATAGCGCTTGGGGCATCATCATCGCGCTTGGGATACTATTACCTGCCGTATTTATCATTCTCGGACGGGCTATTGAAGCGGTGGGGATGGTAGCAACCGACGCCTCTCAGCGCTTATCACTCATTATTCCAATCATAGCGGCTTTCTTGCTATTTGGTGAGGTGCTGACTGGTACTCGTATATTTGGACTGGCGTTAGGCTTTTTGGCATTAGGTGCGCTTGTCTATCGACCACAGCATAATGATATTACTCGGCAAGCAAAGCATACGCCACTATGGTTATTTGGGGTATGGTCAGGCTACGGCATTATTGATATTTTATTTAAACAAGTTGCCAAACAGGGTGCGGCCTTTCCGCTGACTCTATTAGTCAGCTTTGGCGTAGCAGGGTTACTGCTGCTAATCTATTTACTTGCCACACGGGTACGTTGGCAAAAAGAAGCGCTTATGACAGGTCTGCTGCTCGGCGCACTAAACATGGTCAATATTTACGCCTATGTACGGGCACACCAAGTGTTGCATGATTCTCCTAGTATCGTTTTCACTGGTATGAATGTCGGTGTTATTGCAGTAGCGACCTTGATTGGGGTCGGTGTATTCAAAGAGCAGCTAAACCGTGTCAATATAGTAGGATTAGTATTGGCAGTCTGCTGTGTAGGGGTACTGTTTTTGGCGTAATGCACTCTGTCCAAACGTGTTGTTTTCATAATTTTCATGCTTATTGTCACGTATCCTATATAGGCATACAAATCATCCTATGATAAGGTTATCTACAAATAACACGGCTTGTATGGAATAAAAAAGCTTAGTTTATAATATTTAACTTAACCAATAAAAATAGGATGCAGGCTCAATGGAATATGGTAAGCAATTACAGCGTATAAAAAGCAGTTCAGGTTTTATTGCTGCTCTTGATCAAAGTGGCGGCAGCACACCAAAAGCGTTAGAGACTTATGGTGTCAATAGCGACGCTTATGATAATGATGAGGCCATGTTTGATTTGGTTCATGAAATGCGTGCTCGTATTATGACTTGCGACTGTTTTGATAGTGAGCGTGTACTTGGTGCAATTTTATTTGAAGACACCATGGAGCGCGAAGTCAATGGCAAGTCGACGGCCAATTACCTATGGGAAGATAAAAATATCGTACCATTCTTAAAGGTAGATAAAGGTCTGGCTGAGCAAATGAGCGGCGTGCAAGTTATGAAGCCAATGCCAAATTTAGATCTACTATTAGACAAAGCAAAAAATTACCCTGTATTCGGTACTAAAATGCGCTCAGTCATCTATGAGCCAAACGTCGATGGTATCGAGCTTGTGGTACAGCAGCAGTTTGATGTGGCTAAGCAGATTATCTCAAAAGGCCTGATGCCTATTGTTGAGCCAGAGGTCAATATTGATAGCGCTCAAAAGCATGAGTGCGAGCTATTGCTAAAAGCAGATATTTTGCAAAATCTGGAACGCTTGAATGACGAACATCAAGTGATGCTTAAGCTGACATTGCCAGAAGAAGCAGGGCTTTATCAGGAGCTGATTGACCATCCAAAAGTACTCAAAGTCGTGGCGCTATCGGGTGGTTATAGTCGCAGCGATGCTTGTGCCAAGCTCAAACAAAACCCAGGTATGATTGCGAGCTTCTCGCGCGCCTTTACTGAAGGCTTGAGTAAGCAACAAAGCGATAGCGAGTTTGCTGAGACAATTAATACCTCTATCGAAGAGATTTATCAGGCGTCGAAAGTTTAATAGAATGGTATCAACCGAAAATAAAAAGCCCGAACCTGACTGTCAGGCTCGGGCTTTTCTTTGGTAGGACTATTGTTTAATAGAGCTATAAAACTCTACACCTCTTTATATAACTGACGTCCTTCGTTATTATATTTCTTAGTCATTTCAGCCATGCCTTGGCGAATTTCCTCAGCAGTGGCTTCACCAACTTGTCCGACAAGCTCTGTATCTACCTCTTTGATTAGGTGACCAGCCTCGGTTAAATCGCCCGTTTGCGGCGTTACTTTTTGGTTGGCAGCATCTTTATCCAGCCCTGCTGCATATTCACGCACGTTTTGAGTGATTTTCATTGAGCAAAACTTCGGACCACACATAGAGCAAAAATGTGCCGATTTGTGTGCATCTTTCGGCAACGTTTCATCGTGATATTCACGTGCAGTATCAGGATCAAGCGCCAGATTGAACTGATCATCCCAGCGGAACTCAAAACGTGCTTTAGATAGGGCGTTGTCACGAGCCTGTGCTCCTGGATGACCTTTGGCAAGATCAGCAGCGTGCGCAGCAATCTTATAGGTGATGATGCCATCTTTGACGTCTTTTTTATTCGGTAGACCCAAGTGTTCTTTTGGTGTGACATAGCACAGCATCGCTGTACCAAACCAACCAATCATCGCTGCACCAATAGCGCTCGTGATATGGTCATAGCCTGGGGCGATGTCTGTCGTTAATGGCCCTAGAGTATAGAAAGGCGCATCAGCACACAGCTCAAGTTGTAAGTCCATGTTTTCTTTGATGCGGTTCATCGCGACGTGTCCAGGGCCTTCTATCATTACCTGTACATCGTGCTCCCATGCCACTTTGGTTAATTCACCAAGCGTACGTAGCTCACCGAACTGTGCTTCATCATTGGCATCTTGTAAACAACCAGGACGCAAGCCGTCACCCAAGCTAAAGGCCACATCGTACTGTTTCATAATCTCGCAGATGTCTTCGAAATGCGTGTATAAAAAGCTTTCTTTATGATGGGCTAGACACCATTGCGCCATGATAGAGCCACCGCGAGAAACGATACCTGTCAGACGTTTTGCGGTCAGTGGTACATAGCGTAATAGTACGCCAGCATGAATAGTAAAGTAATCTACGCCTTGTTCTGCTTGCTCGATTAACGTATCACGGAATATCTCCCACGTTAGATCTTCAGCAACGCCATCGACTTTTTCTAGAGCCTGATAAATAGGTACCGTACCAATCGGCACAGGTGAGTTACGGATTAGCCATTCACGGGTTTCATGAATGTGATTACCTGTCGATAAATCCATAATGGTATCCGCACCCCAACGCGTGGCCCACGTCATTTTGGACACTTCTTCATCGATAGACGAACCCAACGCTGAGTTACCAATATTGGCGTTGATCTTCACCAAGAAATTGCGCCCGATGATCATCGGCTCAGATTCAGGGTGGTTGATGTTGTTTGGGATAATCGCGCGTCCAGCCGCCACTTCATCACGAACGAATTCAGGAGTAATGATTTGAGGCGTATTGGCGCCGAAGCTTTCGCCATCGTGTTGACGCATATCGGTCAGTTCATGCTGCTTTTGCGTTTCACGGATAGCGATATATTCCATCTCGGGGGTGATAATGCCCCGACGCGCGTAGTACATTTGTGTGACGTTGCCAGCTTTTCCATCGACATTTTTGGCACGGCTTGGTTTGTCGATATGAGCGAATCTAAGGTTGGCGGTGGTAATGTCACGGGCACGAGCTTGTCCGTAAGAGCTAGACAGTCCGCTTAATTGCTCGGTATCACCGCGTTCATTTATCCAGCTTTCACGTAGTTTTGGTAGACCTTTAGTCAAGTCAATTTCGACATTAGGATCGGTATATACACCTGAGGTGTCATACACATAAAATGGCGGATTATGCTCACCGTCTTTATCTCCAGCACCGCCAACAGGCGTATCAGCCAAGCTAATTTCACGCATCGGTACTTGGATGTCAGGTCTTGAGCCTTCGATATAGACTTTTCTTGAGGCAGGTAAAATACGGTGCAAGTCGCGCGCATCTTCTTCAAATCGTGCGTCACTTGCGGCACGGTGGGCAGGGGTTTTTAGCGCATCTGCTTTTTTATCTGCTTTGACGTTGTTTGTGTCAGCAGCGTTTGAAGCAAGCGTTGTGTTGTCGGCTGGATTATGCGTTTGGGCTTTCGGTGCAATTGAGGTGGTGTCTACAATAGTCATATGCTGTCCTAGCGTGTTGGTTTTTGAATAAAATCAACACCGCCAGTATCTGCGGGGGTAGGCATCCATTATCTAGACAAGTTTATATCATGAACACACAACTTCGACCAAAAATTATCGTCGCGCATGGTGGTCATCAAATATTGGACGCAGCTTGATATCCTCTCTTCTTGTCTGATTATGCATCACGCATATTAAGACAGTAGTGACGATAAAAATGTATTTCTACGCGCCCTTTGTCATAAATAACAAAGTGCTTAAGACTTCCCTGCGTCGGTACTAACCGCATCAGGTTCGGCGGGTGATCTCTCAGCGAATGTATCAAGGCAGCTACTTTAATAAAGCAAGTTTAATAAAGTGAGCCGAAAATACACCGCACCCCGAGTCTGTCAGTGTTGTAAATCAGTTTTTATACTAACAAAATTCTGTACCAACGGCTAATAGTATTTGGATGTGAATATCCTATGTCACACACGCGGATCAATATTTTCGTGAATAATTTTCTGATGTTAATAGGTGATGATGCTCAGTACTATTAGGCTGTAGACAAATTGTTCAAATATTATGTAAAACGAATGAAGGATTCTAGGAGTTGTCATTAAAGTGTCATAAAGATTTGGCAAGATAACACGCATATCACAAGCAATGCTTTTTTATACCGTTGTTAAACTTCAGGAGTCTTACATGCGTTATTCGTTATTAGCAGTGGCCGTTAGTTGTACATTAATGCTTACGGCGTGTAATCAGGCAACAGATACGACAGAGCCAACTGCTGACACTAGCAGTAGCGCTGTGACAGCAGCTGAAACAACCTCTCAAACAGCATCTTCTGCTACGTCAGATTTTAAATCTGCTGAAAACATCGCTATGAACATTACAGGTGCAGGTGCGTCGTTCCCGCAGCCTATCTACGCGAAATGGTCGTATGACTACAATGCTGCGACTGGCGGCCAAGTTAACTATCAATCGATTGGTTCATCTGGCGGTATCAAACAAATTCAATCAAAAACAGTAGATTTCGGTGCTTCTGATGCACCGATGACGCCTGAAGAGTTAGACGAAGCAGGTTTGATTCAGTTCCCAACAGTCATCGGTGGCGTGGTACCAATCGTCAATATTGATGGCGTTGAGCCAGGTGCACTAAAGCTGGACGGTACAACGTTGGCCGATATCTATTTGGGTAAAATAAGTAACTGGAATGACCCTGCCATTCAAGCCATGAACCCAGACTTGACCTTGCCAGACGCAGCAATCACAACGGTATTCCGCTCAGATGGTTCAGGCACGACTTTCAACTTCACTGATTATCTTGCCAAGGTTTCACCAGACTGGAAAGACACCGTTGGCGTTGATAAAACCGTCAAATGGCCGACCTCTGCTACTGGTGCAGGTGGTAAAGGTAATGAAGGCGTTTCAAGCTACGTAAACCGCATGAAAAACTCTATCGGCTATGTTGAGTATGCTTACGCTAAGCAAAACAAAATGTCACATACTGCGCTAGAGAATGCAGCTGGCAACATCGTACAGCCATCTGCTGAGACATTTGCTGCGGCAGGTGATATTGATTGGTCACAACAAGAAGGCTTCTATAAGGTCATCACCAACTCTGAGACTGACCAAGCATGGCCAATCGCTGCTGCGACCTTTATCTTGGTACATAAGCAACCAGAAAATCCTCAGCAAGTCGCTGGCGTGTTGAACTTCTTTGACTGGGCTTATAGCCAAGGTGATGATGATGCTATGGCATTAGACTACGTACCATTTTCTGACACGGCAGTAGCCTTGTTCAAAGAGAAGTGGAATGAAGTCCAAGGTAGTGATGGACAACCTGTCTACAAGCCAGCTCAGTAATTTGTTTCTGCTAAATACTATTTAGCATCCGACAAGTTACCCTCTCGAATAACTATTCTCCGGTAGTTGTTTGAGAGGTTTTAACACAGCAAATTTGTTGAATACATCTCGATAAAGATATTTACTCATACCGTTTAAGTTTGTTGTGTTAAAACCTGAGATACATCTTTTTAATATTTCGATTCATCCCATTCAATGCTGAGACACTTATGACAGACTTAAGGTCCCAACTGGCTAAACAAAAACGTTACGACGCTTTATTTGTGAATTCTACCAAAGCGTTTGCCATACTCGTCCTCCTATCTCTAGGGGGCATTTTGGTGTCTCTGATTATTGGAGCATGGCCAAGTATTCAAGAGTTTGGTTTGGGATTTTATACCAGTAATAATTGGGATACAGTTGCCAATGAATACGGTGCATTAGCGCCTATTTACGGTACCTTAATCACTTCATTTATCGCCATCGTTATTGCTGTTCCAGTCAGTTTCGGTATTGCCATATTTTTAACCGAGATGTGTCCTAAGTTCCTCAAAAAACCACTTGGTATCGCCATTGAGTTATTGGCTGGTATCCCATCTATCATCTATGGTATGTGGGGATTGTTTGTATTTGCGCCATTCTTTGGTGATCACATTCAGCCGTGGTTCATTGAGCATATCGGCCCTTTACCTATTGTCGGTAAGCTTTTTGCAGGTGCGCCTATGGGATTGGGTATGTTTACTGCGTCCCTAGTGCTTGCCATTATGATCATACCGTTCATCGCTGCCACTATGCGTGATGTTTTCTCTGTTGTACCAGATTTACTTAAAGAGTCAGCATATGGTATGGGCGCGACGACTTGGGAAGTTATGTTCAAAATTATCCTGCCTTATACCAAAGCTGGTGTTGTTGGCGGTGTGATTTTGGGACTTGGTCGTGCATTGGGTGAGACGATGGCAGTGACTTTCTTGATTGGTAATGCGTTTAATATCAGTCCAAGCCTATTTACTTCTGGTGTGACGATTACCTCGGCCTTGGCCAATGAATTTGCTGAAGCGTCGAGTGAGTTACATCTAGCATCTTTATTACATTTGGGCTTAATCTTATTTGTCATCACCTTCATCGTGCTGTCTTTAGCAAAACTGATGCTCATGCGTATGGATCACAAAGCAGGTAACCGATAAGTCTGTCACTGATTTATTGAACCTTGATAGATATTGATAAAAGATATGGGAAATAAACATTATGCCTGCTAACAATGCGATCAATGCACCACTACCAACTAAGCCAAACGGTGCTACCCGCTACAACCAAAGTCTTTACAACAAGCGTCGCTTGACGAACAAGTTAGGTTTAGGCTTTGCTATGACAGCGATGGTTTTCGGACTGTTCTGGTTGTCATGGATTTTGGTAACTTTGTTTGTTGAAGGCTTCCAAGGCATGGTGCAACTACCAATCTTTACCGCTGATACGCCACCACCGATGAGTGCTGGCGGCTTACGTAATGCCATTGTTGGTTCGGTGATGCTCGCATTTTCAGGACTGTTTATTGGTGCGCCTATTGGTCTTATGACAGGTATTTACTTATCTGAGTTTTCTAGAGGCAGTACGCTTGGCAATGTCACTCGCTTCTTAAACGATATTCTATTATCAGCACCATCAATTGTCATCGGTCTGTTTATCTATGCACTGATGGTAAAAGGTCAAAGTTTCTCTGGTTGGGCAGGCGCGTTGGCATTGGCATTGATTGTTATTCCAGTAGTCGTGCGTACGACAGAAAATATGCTGAATCTAGTGCCTAATAGTCTACGTGAAGCAGCCTATGCGCTAGGAACTCCTAAATGGAAACTGGTCACACAAGTCACGGTAAAAGCGGCTAGAGCAGGACTGACCACAGGTGTGCTATTGGCATTTGCTCGAATCACTGGTGAGACAGCACCATTACTGTTTACCGCACTAAATAACCAATATTTCAGTACAGATATGGGTCAGCCTATTGCCAACTTACCCAATACCATCTACCAGTTTGCGATGAGTCCTTACGACAACTGGCATACATTGGCTTGGGCGGCAGCATTGCTCATCACGGCGTCTGTCCTAGTATTGAATATTTTGGCAAGATTTATCGGTGGTAGAGGTCAGCCCAAGTAAGAGCTGAGAGCAGACCGTAGCACGCTACACGCTAAGCATTTACTTAAACTTATACGAAATTAATTAAGCTAGGTTGAAACATTATGAATGATGTCCTAAGCAACGTCCGTACGAACACGACTGCTGATAACTTTGATACGGCAACAGGTAGCCTATTAAATAGACCCATGTCTACTAGCGCACAAGCTCAGCAACCAAACACTGCTGATTTTAATAAGCAAACGATTCAAGATATTCCCAAGAACATGCCTGCGGCAAAAATGGAAGTTCGAGATCTAAACTTCTATTACGATGACTTTCAGGCATTAAAAAATATTAATATCGATATTGCCGATAAAAAAGTGACCGCTTTTATTGGTCCTTCAGGTTGTGGTAAGTCTACGTTATTGCGTACCTTCAACCGTATGTATGATCTATATCCTGGTATGCGTGCAGAAGGCAGTATCAATCTAGATGGCAAAAATATCTTGGGTAAAGACATTGATGTGAACTTGCTACGTGCACAAGTTGGTATGGTTTTCCAGAAACCAACGCCATTTCCGATGTCAATTTATGATAATGTCGCCTTTGGTGTACGACTGTATGAAAAATTAAGCAAGGCCGAGCTGGATCATCGCGTAGAGTGGGCACTGAAAAAGTCAGCGCTATGGCCAGAAGTGAAAGACAAGCTAAAAGCGTCGGGACTGTCGTTATCAGGTGGTCAGCAGCAACGTCTGTGTATCGCACGCAGTGTCGCGACTAAGCCTGAAGTACTGTTGCTTGATGAGCCGACATCAGCACTGGACCCTATCTCAACCGGTGCTATCGAAGATTTGATCGAAGATCTGAAAAACGACTACACCATTGCTATTGTCACTCACAATATGCAGCAAGCCGCACGCGTATCTGATTACACGGTGTATATGTATTTGGGCGATATGATTGAGATGGGTGAGACCGATCAGATATTTACCAAACCTACCCAAACCGCGACGGAAGACTATATTACAGGTCGTTATGGCTAACGTTGATTGAGATTGAAATCGGTAAGAGTAGAAAAAGCTGACTAGCATGTCATGAGCCGACTTTCTAAATTCACAAGCACATCGCGCTATTAAAAAATGTATTTCAGGGAATACCTCTCATGCAAAGTGATAAGCATATCTCCAAAAGTTTTGACCAAGATCTTGATGAAGCCATCCGTTTATTTTTATACATGGGTGATAGTGCTGCTAACCAAGTAGCTAAAGCCATTCACGCTCTTATCGATAAAGACGAAACTCTAGCACAAGAGGTCATCGATATGGACTTCGATATCAATCGAATGGAGGTCGAACTCGACGAGCATATTTTACTATTGGTCGCCAAACGTCAGCCAACTGCCAGTGATTTGCGCTTAGTTATGTCAATCAGTAAAGGTGTGGTTGATTTGGAACGTATCGGCGATGAAGCGGTAAAAATAGCACGAATGGCTAGTAAAATAGCGGCAGAAGGCAAGTCAGCATATGGTTACGCTGAAGTTCAGCATTTGAGCAATCAAGTTCGCCTGATGCTCAACAACGCATTAGAAGCCTTTAGCCAATCGAATGCTGAACAAGCATTTGAGGTCATGCGCAATGACAGTGTGGTTAATAACGAATACCAATCTGCTATTCGTGCTTTAATGACATATATCATGGAAGACTCCAGACAAGTCTCAAAAGTCATCAATATCATGTGGATTCTGCGTTCGCTTGAGCGTATCGGTGACCATGCACAAAACGTCGCAGAGCTAGTGATCAACTATATCAGTGGACAAGATGTGCGTCATTCAGACTATGCCATGGTCGAAAAAGCGGTACAGGAAGCCAATGACCGCTTGGCTGCTCGTCAAGTTGGCACACTGTCAGCCAGTGAGCTTGAAACGTCAGATAGTGATGAAAGCTGATAGGAAGAACTATACTTTTTATCTTAAAAAAACGCGCTATAGTAAGCGCGTTTTTTTATAACTACTAAATGTGGCTGTCAAAAAGCGCATAAATACTAGCTTTCTGGTGTCCAGCCTTGCGCGCGCTCATAGTCTTCATTGTCCAAGAATTTATCACGCTGCTCTGTTAAAAACTTTTTGGCGGCAGGATCCATCATACTTAGATGATTTTCATTAATGAGCATGGTTTGATGTTCAAGCCATTCTTTCCACGCCTTTTCAGATACTGTCTCTTGCAGCTCTTGACCTTTCTTATTGGGGAAGGGTGGGTGCGGCATCTTTGGCAGGTCTTGCTTATATTTGCGACAAAACACAGTATTTGCTTGAGGGTTAAAAGTCTCAGTCATAAGGCATTCCTTATTTATTATATTAGGTGGTTAAATCAAACATCATATGAGTCTATGATAACGGTCTTGGTAGATTTAGCAAAGGGTACTAATGTATAACGTTAAGCCTCTATTTATTTGTCATAAATTATTTGGTGATTGATATTTAGCAAATACTGTCTGCATTTAAAGTTTTTATCTAGGTTTTCAAAGTTGGCGAGATTTTGAAAACGACATTGGCTAAACCAATAGAAGTCATAGCGCAAATAAAAACACCCGCATAAATAGCGGGTGTTAAATGTATATTGGTAAGTGAGCTTTTATTAAAAAGTACTGATTAGGCAAACGCTTTTAAGCGAGCACGGCCATTGACTACTGCTTGCTTGACTTGGTTTGGCGCAGTGCCCCCCAAATGGTCACGCGCTGCTAATGAGCCTTCTAGCGTTAGATACTCAAAAACATCCTCACCAATGGCATCGCTAAATTGCTGTAGCTGTGCCAATGACAAATCACTTAAATCAACACCTTCGCTGATACCTAAAGCAACAGCGTTACCAACGACTTCATGGGCGTCACGGAATGCTACGCCTTGACGTACTAGGTAATCTGCCAAGTCAGTTGCGGTTGCGTAGCCTTTCATCGTAGCCGCACGCATACTTTCCTTGTTTGGCGTAATGTTTGGTAGCATATCAGCAAACGCTAATAGCGAACCTGTCAATGTATCAACGCAATCAAACAAAGGCTCTTTGTCTTCTTGGTTGTCTTTGTTATAGGCGAGTGGCTGGCTTTTCATCAAGCTAAGCAAGGTCGTCAGCTGACCAAAGACACGTGCTGCTTTACCGCGTACCAACTCAGGTACATCAGGATTTTTCTTTTGCGGCATGATCGATGAGCCAGTACAGAAGCGATCTGGTATCTGCACAAAATTAAATTGTGCTGACATCCAAAGAATAATCTCTTCACTCATGCGTGACATATGCATCATGAGGATAGACGCTGCTGAAGTAAATTCAATCGCAAAGTCACGATCTGAAACGGCATCAAGTGAGTTTTGGCAAATCCCTTCAAAACCTAGTAATTCAGCAGTGATGGTACGATCGATTGGGAAAGTCGTACCAGCAAGCGCTGCGCTACCAAGTGGCATTTGGTTGATGCGGCGACGTGCATCGACAAGGCGCTCAGTATCACGATATAACATTTCAAACCATGCCATCACATGGTGGCCAAAGCTGACAGGCTGTGCCGTTTGTAAATGTGTAAAGCCTGGCATAATAGTATCAGTATGCTGGTCAGCCAAATCAAGTAATCCACTCTGTAAGCGAACTAATAACTCAATAATATTATCAGTTTCTTCACGTAACCATAGGCGAATATCTGTGGCTACCTGATCGTTACGGCTACGACCAGTGTGTAGCTTTTTGCCAACGGCGCCTATGATATCAGTTAGACGTGATTCTACATTCATGTGCACATCTTCAAGAGCGATTGACCAGTTAAACTCACCCGCTTCAATCTCGCGCAATACTTGCTGAAGGCCATCAATAATAGTGGCAACTTCCTCAGCAGTTAAAATGTCACATTCTTTCAGCATCGTTGCGTGAGCAATGGATCCCTGAATATCGTGACGGGCAAAGCGTTGATCAAAGCCTACGGAGGCAGTAAAGGCGGCAACAAAGCTATCTGTCGCTTCACTAAATCGTCCGCCCCACATTTGTTGGCCTTGGCTACTAGCAGGTGCCGCCTGTGTTGTGGTACTTGTTATAGAAGCATCTGTGCTAAAATCAGAGCCAGATGAACTTTTACTTGATTCAGGATTACTAGGTTTTGAAGAATTGGCGTTCATATCGGTACAAGACAAGTCAAAAGAATAAGAACTCGAGTATAGCAAATGATGAGGTTGCCTTACTAGCCACACGCTTAGAGTTTTTTATTCCTAAACTTATGGAAATCATGAGGCCTTGGCAGTGGCTGACATATATCTTTTTTTGGTCCTTGTTCCTAACGGTAATGGAGCGCCATAGTCTAGCAACATGGTCAGACTTCATGGTTCAGTTTGTACGTAGTTTCACTCAAAACGCTCTGACGGTTATCCCATCACTGTATTTAGTTGATTACCTACGCCCTGTCTTTAAAAATGCCAGTATTCTTAGCGTAAGTATGCGGATTGTACTATTACTGATGTTTGCAGCAGCAGCCTCTATGGCATTAGTAACATTAACTATGATTAATTTCGGTTGGCTAGCATATGATGGACGCACGTTTGTAGTAAGTATAGTACTCAATACTGTGTTGGCTGGCGGTTTTACGACTGTATTTCTATTATATTTTTTGCGCAGCTATCGTGAATTGAATGCGCTCAAGTTATCCTTTGAATATAAATTGACTGCACAAAATGACCTAATAAAAGCGCGTACAGCTCCGCATTTTTTCTTTAATACGATCAATACACTTGTATCCCTGATTGAATCGAACCCGCCAAAAGCTGCTGCCTTACTGCAACATGTTTCTGCACTATTCCGCGCTAGTTTTAGTGGTACACGCGAGATTAGTTTTGAAGAAGAGATTAGCCTTTGTGAGCATTATTTAGCAATTGAATCCAGTCGACTGGCAGACAAACTAGAAGTCAATTGGACGTTACCTGATGAAGATATCATGTATGACATGGTTATCACTGCGCTAACACTACAGAGTGTGCTAGAGAAAATACTGCTCAATGTGGTAGAGATGACTACAGAAACCATCTGTATCAATATCGAAGTCACATGGGAACGGCACCGAGTCAAAATATTGATTGATGTTGCGCTTCCCAAAAAGACATTAATTATCAATCATGACTTGCGCCAACATATGAACTTCTATATTCAAGCTGATCGTTTGCGCGCCCATTTTGGTCAAAGTGCTGATATCCAAAGTTCGGTAGCCAGTACCCAAATCATCACCATTATCGACTATCCTCTACAAGATGTTGGCTTATAGCTTACTTTTTCTTGTTAGTCTTATTGCTTATTTCCTCTCTTGAGAATCTGTATGGCATACTTATTGCATCATTACACATAGGCATCGTAGTCTATTTTTAACAAATACTAGTTACGAATAAGTAATATCACGACTACCGTGAAACACAATTACACCATATAAAACCTACCTATGTTAGGAGTATATTATCGGCTGTAAAAATCGGTCGTTTTCACCAAAACTTTATTAAAAATTTAGATTTTAGATTCTAAGTGATTGATAATGAGTGCTAATATAGCCGAAATGCTATTGAATAAAATATTAAGTATGTCCTTGGAAGGGAGTTTGCATGCGTATCGTAGTTTGTGATGATGAGCCCCTAGCGCGCGAGCGTTTGGTGAGAATTGTACAGGAGTCAGGCCATGAGGTAGTTGCTCAGGCCACAACAGGTGCAGAAGCCATCATTGCTGTAAAGACCCAGCAGCCAGATATCATATTATTAGATATTCGTATGCCTGAGATGGATGGAGTACATTGTGCTCAAGAGCTTGCCAAGCTTGAACATCCACCAGCGATTATATTTGTGACAGCATACGACCATTATGCGATTGCAGCACTAAAAGCTAATGCAATTGGCTATTTATTAAAGCCTGCAAATAAAGATGAGCTATTAGAGGCATTAAACAAAGCAAGGAGTCTGAACGCTGCTCAATTGAATGAAATTCGCAAGCTTGAAGATCCGACAGCACGTCCGATACGTGAACATATTGCTGCTCGTACACATCGTGGAGTTGAGCTGATTAAGATAAAAGATATCTATTATTTTGCAGCAGATCAAAAATACGTCAAAGTGCGTCACAAAGACGGTATGGTATTGATTGATGAGACATTAAAAGAGCTAGAGCAAGAGTTTGATGACCGTCTGTTCCGAGTACATCGCAATGCCATTATCAACCTGAGTTATTTAGACTTCTTAGAAACGTTAGACGCAGGCCAGTATCAGATACGTTTCAAAGGTATTGATGAGACGCTAGCGGTCAGCCGTCGTCATTTACCTGCCTTACGCGATAAAATCCAAAGCATGTAATAGGCTGTTCTGATAGCGCCCAATCATCCCATATCATCAAACCCTTATTTGTGCTTAAATAGGGGTATTTTTTTGCGTCAGCATTTACTATTAATAGTCTAAGTTGGCTATTCTTGGGCAAATTTGTCCTATCGAGCAATATCGATTTTGATCAGTATAAATATGAACAATACTGACATTGGGACTACAGACATTATAGTATGAGTATCGAACTTATTGAGGCCTTTTATGAGCAATCTACAGCAACCTGTTTTGACTACTTTAAATATCGCTACACGTCAAAGTCCGCTAGCCTTGTGGCAGGCTGAGCATATTCGTGATCGCTTATTAGTGTTATATCCTAATCTGACGGTTAATTTACTAAAAATTGTCACTAAGGGTGACAAGATTTTGGACACACCTTTGGCCAAAATCGGCGGTAAAGGGTTGTTTGTAAAAGAGCTTGAGCAAGCACTGTATGAAAAACAAGCAGATATCGCAGTGCATTCACTGAAAGATGTACCCATGCAGCTTCCTGAAGGTCTCACATTAGGCGTTTATTGTAAACGTGCCTCGCCAACAGATGCGTTTGTATCCAATACTTATAATAGTATTGATGAGCTACCACAAGGTGCAATCGTTGGGACATCAAGTTTACGTCGTCAATGTCAAATCAAAGCCTACCGCCCTGATCTACAAATCAAAACGTTGCGCGGCAATGTTGGTACTCGTTTGGGCAAACTAGATGCTGGTGAGTACGATGCCATTATTTTGGCAACTAGCGGCTTGCAACGTATTGAGCTGGACGAGAGAATACGCGGTGAGCTAGATATCACAGCCTGCTTGCCTGCAGTTGGACAAGGCGCATTAGCGATCGAATGCCGTGAAGGTGATGAAGAAATACTCAAGTTACTTGCACCACTTAATGATGATAAAGCTCGTATTAGACTTATTGCTGAACGTGCCTTGAACCGTCATTTAGAAGGTGGTTGTCAAGTGCCGATTGCCGCTTATGCGGTTCTGCAGACGGCAGAAGAAACCAGTGTTAATAATGATAGCAATGGTGAGAACGGTAATAACGACAGTGGTAATGTGTTGTGGCTACGAGGTCGAGTGGGTCAGGCTGATGGTAGCGCGCTATTGAAAGCGGATAAAAGAGTTACGTTGGTTGGGACACAAAATGAGCAAGAGGCTCAAGCCAACCAACTGGGTATCGATGTCGCAGAAATGCTACTTGCTGATGGTGCAGGAGATATTTTGTCAGCGATTTATCATCCTGAATAGTGTAAGCACTTTCGCTATAGGTGTAATCAACCGCAAGATAGGCTGATCCAAGCATCAGCCATTTTTGTATGCTTGAGATTTTTTCATTAGTTTTTTGTCATGGTATACCTATGTCATCAATGCCAACTCAATCTACATACCCAACTTCTCATAAGAATTATTCTAATGATAAGTCAAAAGTCATGCCGAAAATTGTCATCAATACTCGCCCAGTAGAGCGAGCAGCACCGTTGACCCAGCATTTGCAGGTGGCAGGATTGACAGTGGTTGAAATGCCAATGTTGACGCTACAGCCATGTCCAACAACTGATATCGATATCGCATTAATGCGACAGTGGTTGGCAGGAGAGTACAAGGCACTTGTTATCGTTAGTCCAACTGCGGCGGCTGCAGGGCTAACTTTTTGGCAGTCACTTAAACATGAACATAAAGAACATGAGTACAAAGCGAAAGACAGTAATGGCAAGTATACGCAGCAATCATCAGAAGGCTTATCACTATCTAGTCCTCTGATTGCGGTTGGTGAAGCAACAGCGGCAGAGTTCAGTCAGGTAAATATAGATACAACAGACTATCAAATACTTCAGCCTGGGACGGCCAATAACGAAGGCATGCTAGCAATGCCTGAAATCGATAGCTTACAAGCAGGTGATAAATTGCTAATCTGGCGCGGGCTTGGTGGACGACGTCTATTGGTTGATACATTACATGCGCGCGGTGTACAGGTTGATAGTATTGCTTGGTACGAGCGTACGATGCCTATCGATGCAATGGCTCAATATCAGCAGTGGCAGCGAACGTATCTGACTCATAATACTACGTCAGATACCGCTCTATCACAGCAGACAAAGCCCATTGTCGTAATCAGTAGTGCGGCAGCTTTTGAGCATTGGTCAAATATTGTTGATGACAAACAGTCAAAAACAGTGGAAAAAGAGCACATTGCTAATGAAGCGGTTGATACAGCACAGCGTCTACCGCTTACGTTGAAAGACTTTTCTTACGTTGTACTGGGTGAACGTTTGGCCAGTATGGTTGCAGCACAGCAGTTAAGTTACTGGCGAGTAGAGGATTTATCGCCAGATACGATTCTCTCAGCCATCAATTCTGAAATATAATATCTTAAACCTCTCATTTGCTGTAAATATGTTTATCTATACCAATGACGGTACTGTCTTATGTCAATGAATTCTGAGTCCTTATCTAAGGATCCTTCTACTGTTCAGCAGCGCCGGCAGGCAAATATTTTGCTGCTACGGATGCAATGGTTAATTATCTTAGTGCTGATCGCTGCTTTGTTGTGGCTATATATTAGCCAACAGCGCTTCCAGCATAGTGTCAATGATCGCTTGCAGAGTAATGAGCAAGTAATTAGTAGACTAAACGAAATGGATGATCGTCTATTTGCCATGAGTCAGCAGACGCTGCCAGAGCCTAGAGTTAAAGCCAGTAGCCAAGCTCAAAATCAGTTAGACCTATTGCGTATACAAATTAAAGCTGCTGATAGGCTATTGGTAGATAGTGATGACAATGCAGCGATTGAGTTATTGCGAGGTCTGCATTGGCAGTTGTCGCAAAGTAGTAATGAGATTGCACCTGCGTTAACCATCGTTATTAAGCAAAGTTTGCTCAAAGATATTGAGCGTCTGCAAGCACACAGCTCACAGCCAAGCCCATGGCAAATACAAAATCTTGCGATTCAAAATATTCAGGAGTTTTTGCACAGTCATGAGCGTCTGGGCAGCTATGAAGGCACCGACTTACAGCGTCGAGAGCTGGTAGATGCAGCTACTGAGAATAAACAGCTCAAATTAAGCAATGCTACTGATACCTCAGCGACTAGCGACACAAATTTAACGCGTCGGCAGCTCACTATTCATGAAGCCATCATGACGTTGAATTTAGCAAGCCAAGCCAGCAACATGCGTAAGCAAGATCAACTTGTTAGCTATTTAACGCAAGCACGCAAACAGTTAAAAACATTGGTGCCTAAAGCATCAGCTAGCGACAATAAAAAGTCAGCACAGGCTGGTGCGATGGGAATTGTACAAGCTGATAAAAAGCCAATCGATAGTGAAAATAATCTTGAGACAATGAAAGCACCAAGTGACATACCAGAGGTAATTATATGGCTAAATCAGCTGATTGTTCATGCGCCAAAACCAACGCCGTTGTTAACGACAGAAATCCTAGATAAGCCGCAACGCTAACGAAAGCTAGTCACAATAGTTAATACAGAAAATATAAAACGTAAGGTAAGTAATGACCCATTCTAATGAAAGCTCAACATCTATATCTAATGTAATAAAGGGACACCGCCCTGAGTTATTAGCTCATTATCCTGTTATTCATCATCAGCCGATACAGTGGGGCGAGATGGATGCCTTCAATCACCTAAACAATGTGGTTTACTATCGTTACGCTGAGTCAGCACGCATAAGTTATTTGCAAGCGCTAGGTATGTTTGACGGCAGTATGGTCACTGTCTTAGCCCAGTCAAGTTGCCAGTATTTACGTCCAGTCACTTATACTGATACGTTGTTATTAGGAGTTCGTTGTAAGCGTTTAGGCAATACGAGTATGGCGATGGAGTATAGTTATTATAGTACCGCGCAAGAGACCGTTGTTGCTACAGCAGAGGCCGTGGTAGTACGTCTAGATAGTGATGGAAAAGGTAAGCTGCCGTGGACGGCAGAAGAGCGCCAACAACTGCTAGCACTAGAAGCTGAGTTTGGTCACACACCTGAGCTTTAGGTTAGTTTCTATATAAATCACTTGTTCATTCCTTCAAAAAAGCTATTTTGAATTAAAAGTCGAAAACAAAAAAAGGCACGCTAATATGATGTTAGCGTGCCTTTTTTAAAACTCATTATTCAGCTAGTTTCGTCAGCAGTTTTTAGTCTTGCTGCGGAGCATGAACAAAATCAACCACGTTTAGATCAAAACCTGACAATGCAAAAAACTTCATTGGTGATGATAACAAGCGCATATCACGAACACCTAAATGGCGTAAGATCTGTGCGCCCACACCCACGCTACGATATGGCTGTTGCGTGATGGTTGATTGCGACTCATTGTCAGTGGCTTTATCCAAAGCATCTCCCAAATCAACAGGCTGATTGCTACCAATCCATACCAACACGCCGCGATCTGAGGCACTAATTTCTTCTAGTGCCGACTGCACACTCCAGCCACTACGACCAGTCATATCATTTTTAGCGGCGAATAAGTCGCGCAATGGATGGAAACCGTGTACACGTACGGTACTGACACCTTCGCTCACATCACCTTTCACTAAGGCTAAGTGTGTTTCTTCTGCACCAAACTCACGGAAACGATGTAGTGTAAAAGTGCCATGTTCGGTTTCAAAAGGACGTGACTCGACTTCTTCTACGGTTTGTTCGTTTGCAATACGGTAGTTGATAAGGTCAGCAATCGTACCTATTTTGATATCATGCTCTTTTGCAAATACTTCAAGATCGTCACGGCGTGCCATGGTGCCATCTGCATTAATAATTTCTACAATCACCGCTGCAGGCTCTAAACCTGCCAAACGTGCTAAGTCGCAACCTGCTTCTGTGTGGCCTGCACGGTGTAGAACGCCACCATTTTGTGCCATGATTGGAAAAATATGTCCAGGCTGGACAATGTCTTCAGGCTTTGCGGACGAAGATACTGCCGCTTGAATAGTACGTGCGCGATCAGCCGCAGAAATACCCGTGGTAACGCCTTCAGCTGCTTCGATAGAGACAGTAAAGTTGGTACTAAACTTTGCTTCGTTACGATCTGACATTAGCGGCAGTGCCAATTGCTGACAACGCGCTTGTGATAAGGTCAAACAAACCAAGCCGCGTGCATGAGTAATCATAAAGTTAATATCATCAGGGCGCACATGCGTCGCTGCCATGATGATATCGCCTTCGTTTTCGCGGTCTTCATCATCCATCAAGATGACCATTTTTCCAGCACGAATGTCTTCGATAATCTCAGGAATTGCATTTAAACTCATAGTAAATCTCAATGTTTTATTATTTATAAATAGGCGTAATTCGGAATCTAGGGTTCTATCTGCTTATTGTAGCAGTAGATAATACAAAGCGCTGTTACGGTCAAGCAAAGCGCGCCATAAGCAATAACAGTTGATATAAAAGTGACTCACTTTATTGCTTGTATAGTTCATTATGAGGTCATTTTAACGCTTTTCAGCGCAACGTGCTGCGCCATCTTCCCACTATATCGTTCAGTCTGTCAAAAATAGTCATAAATATTATCAATGAACATTAAAACTGACCACAAATCTATGTGCTATCTTTTTTATTGATCTATATCACAGTTAATCATTACTGGCTGCTTGGCTCTTTAGCCACTGTATAAATTGTTTACTGTGCTGCTCGCGCTGATTATCTGCAAACTCATAGAAGCTGGTACCAACCAAATTATCTGGCAAGTAGCTTTGAGGATAGTAATGGTTAGGATAATCGTGCGGATAAGCATAACCCTGACCGTAGCCTTGACTACGCATCAATTTGGTCACGCCATTGCGCAGATGTAACGGTACAGGTGAAGCGTCTTTTTCGGCCAACGCCATTGCTGCATTGATCGCTTTGTAAGTGCTATTACTTTTGGCGCTGGTCGCTAGATATACTACAACTTGTCCTAAAATTATACGCGCTTCTGGCATACCGATGGATTGCACGCTCCGTAATGCTGCGTCAGCTAAGAGCAAGGCATTAGGGTTGGCGTTACCGATATCTTCACTGGCCAAAATAACTAAACGCCGCGCAATAAAATCAGCAGGCTCACCGCCTACGAGCATACGCGCCATCCAATACAATGCTGCATCAGGGTCTGAACCACGGACTGACTTTATCATCGCTGAGACGATATCGTAATGTTGCTCACCGTCTTTGTCATATCTTACCAAAGCAGTCTGTGCCACTCGGCTAACCAATTCATCATCAATAATCACTGGCGACTGCTTGGCGTCAGCCGTTTGAATCGCTAGTTCTAATAAGTTTAGCGCCTTTCGTGCATCACCATGAGCCAGCTGACTGATGGTATCTTTTGCTTGTAAATCGACAGTTAACTTTTTGAGTATATTGTCTTCTGAGAGGGCTCGTTGCAGCACAGTGCCTATCTGCTCAGGGATTAACGGCTCTAAACGATATACTTGGCAACGTGATAGCAGAGCATTGTTGACGCTAAATGATGGGTTCTCCGTGGTGGCACCAATCAAAGTAATATCACCAGATTCTACGGCACCTAATAGTGCATCCTGCTGTGCTTTATTGAAGCGATGAATCTCATCAATAAAAACCACAGGTGACTCAAATGCTAATGAATCCTTACTATCTAGAACTTCACGCAGCTGTTTGACGCCAGTATTTAATGCAGAGAGCGCATGAAAAGGTCGATTGACCGCATCAGCTAATAGCATCGCAATGGTTGTTTTGCCAATACCTGCTTCACCGTGCAGGATAATAGATGGTAAATGCCCTTGCTCTACCAAACGCCTTAGCGGTGCGCCAGCTGCTAACAAGTGCTCTTGACCAATAATATCAGTAAGAGAAGTAGGGCGCATACGCTGAGCAAGTGGGATATCGGCATGGAAGTTAGGTGGCATAAGACTCTCTATCGAAAAATGAAAAAGCTATCTACGGGCTATGATGGTAGCAATGGCAAGGCTTTTATAGCTAAATACAGATAACATCCTACTACGCTACCTTTGTCATTTTCGTTGAACTTCGATACTCATATGTGTTTGGCATGATTTTCGCAGCAGTTTAACGATAGCAATGAATATTAGACATCAATAGTAGAAGTAGGCTAATTTATAAGCATGGTACTTGTTATGAATCATACACGCTAGGCTAGCGCAAAAATATGTTAATGAAAGCTAACTAAGCGTATAGCTTGTGTCCTGAATACTTTAGTTTTCATCATTTACCTATATTAATGGCCCTATCGTATTGATTGGGAAAGTTAGCCAATTGTCACTATTAACTGTTAGAAATGGCCTATCAAATATAAGGTATTACATTAACGATGTTTAAACCGACTTTTAAACGCTTATTTAATCGTTATCTACGTAGTGATATAGGGAAGCAGCAGTCACGCTATTTGACAGTTGGCGAGATAGCATTGGCGAAATCGGTATTTGGTAACAATATCAAACTCGATGAAGTACAGTTGAAGACAGCGTGGTGGGTACTAAAACATTATGCCGTTAGTCCCAATGGAAATATTTACTTTAATTCAGTCGATTGGATTGCCGATTTTAGTAAAGCCCCACTGAGCAAACAAAGCTGGCTTATACACGAGTTAACGCATGTATGGCAGTTACAGCAAGGCTTAAAAGTTGTGCGCGGTGCTCTTATTAATCGAAAATATGACTACGTGTTAGAAACAGGTAAGTCATTTTTTAAATATGGTATTGAACAACAGGCACGCATGGTACAAGACTATTTTTTACGTCGTCAACGTGATCAGAACTGCCAAGAGTGGGAAGCTTGTATCCCATTTTTGACAGTACAGCCTATTGTTAAGGCGACAAATATGGATAATCCATCAGTCACTTAATTATCCAAGTTGAGCATAGTGTCTGCTGTGATAAACCATAACCGTAATATAAAGCAATTGAAATATAGGTCAGCTAAATAAATATATTGGACGATTTAACAGTCAGTTGTGTCGCTAAAAATCAAAGAATAATAAACCGCCATTGTAATCTACCCTTTAACAATTTTGCTTTACCAAAGGATATGCACTCTCATGTTTAAATTTTTATCAGTAAAGTCTAACGTCGATACTCGCTATCCACCGACGCTGCTTGTAGCCGCACTGTCAGGAGTATTGTTTTTGACAGGCTGTCAGCAGTCTGAGACACCGCCTGTACCTGATGACAGTCAAACCAGTGAACAAACAAGCGTAGAAGACACTAAGCCCATGCCAAAAAGCGACTCAGCTGCTGCGCGTATAGAACAGTTTCAGCCAATATATGTCACACAAGCGCAGAGCTTACAGAGACGTTTGCAAGCAGAGTATGAATCATTGCAAGCGGCAGACGCGTCAGACAGTGAAGAGCTTTTACTACTGAATACTACTGATGACAACAGTCAAAGTACAGATGCTAATAATGAAGTGACGGTCGATGACACTTCGTCTATCGCAAGTACTGCTGCTACCAGTTCTGAAACGGGAGAGTTACCGGGTAATCCAGCAAATAACACGACAGACAATAGTACGAATGCAGATGCAGAGGTTGATGCTAATACCAGCACTGAAGTCGGTGAGCGCGATTTAACGGTATTAAAACGCATCAGTCTTGAACCGCGTAAACCTGTTATGTTGACCGAAGAGCAGATTATAGAACGTTATCAGCAGACGATGGATGCTTTATATCAACCGGTGACAACACCGCTTAGCGCAGAGGATTCTGATACGTTAATCAATATGGCGACATTGGTTCCGCAGCTATTTGAGCACGCAGAGATTGCTGGCAGAGTAAGTGCAAAAAGTCCAGCGCTGGCTCGTCTAATCATTCAGCATCAGGTATGGGAGCAAATAGAAGCCCAGCAAGTGATTGATATGCAGCAAATGAAGCAGAAGCAGCAACAAGAGTTCGAAGCACTGATGGCTAAGTTCAATGAAACCATCGAAGGCTATGATGAACAGATTGCCAAATATGAGCAGACGTTAGAAGAGTTTCAGTAACTGACGATACTTTTATGAACTGAACTCTTACGAATTTATTTAATCACTTCCTATAAAGCAGTTAATATCCGATAAGGAGAGTTAAGAGAATAAAAAATCCCGCACGATGGCGGGATTTTTTGGATAAAAATTATTTGTGCTTACTTGCGATCTTCAACTTTTACAAAATCGCGGCGCGTTTCGCCAGTGTATAACTGACGTGGGCGACCGATTTTGAACGGTGCACTGTGCATCTCTAACCAATGGCTGATCCAACCTGAAGTACGAGCCAATGCAAAGATTACGGTAAACATTGACGTTGGGATACCAATGGCTTTCAAGATAATACCAGAGTAAAAATCAACGTTTGGATATAGGTTACGCTCGATGAAGAACGGATCTTCTAAAGCGATTTTTTCTAGTGCCATTGCCAATTCAAGCTTAGGATCGTTGATACCTAGTGCTTCTAGAACTTCATCACAAGTCTCTTTCATTACTTGAGCGCGTGGATCGAAGTTTTTATAAACACGGTGACCAAAGCCCATTAGCTTCACTTCACGACTCTTCACTTTTTCCATGAATTCAGGCACGTTCTCAACGGTACCGATTTCGTCTAACATCTCAAGAACAGCTTCGTTCGCGCCGCCATGTGATGGTCCCCAAAGGGCTGCGATACCAGCAGCGATACATGCATAAGGGTTTGCACCAGTAGAACCAGCTAAACGTACCGTTGACGTAGAAGCGTTTTGCTCATGATCAGCGTGCAATGTAAAGATTTTGTCCATTGCGCGAGTGATAACGTCGTTTTTCTCATAGTCTACATCAGCAGGCGTTGCAAACATCATGTATAAGAAGTTTTCTGCGTAATTGAAGTCGTTACGCGGATACATGAACGGTTCGCCTTGTGAGTATTTATAACTCATCGCAGCAAGCGTAGGCATCTTAGCAATTAGGCGAATAGCAGTGATTTCACGATGTTCTTCATTGCTTACGTCTAGGTCTTCATGATAGAACGCTGATAAGGCACCAACGACACCAACCATAATAGCCATTGGATGCGCATCACGGCGGAAGCCTTCAAAGAACTTACGCAATTGATCATGAACAGCCGTATGCTTGCGGATTTTTTCGAAAAAGTCTGTTTTTTGCTCAGCAGTAGGTAGGTCACCATGTAGAAGCGCATAAGCGACTTCTAGGTATTCAGCGTTGTTTGCTAGCTCGTCGATAGGGTAGCCGCGGTGTAATAACTCGCCTTTGCCACCATCAATATAAGTAATTTTTGATTCAACAGGAGCAGTTACCTTAAAACCAGGATCATAAGACCAAAATCCTGAGTCTTGTAAAGCAGCAATGTCGATAACTGGGCGGCCTAAAGTACCTTTAATAATAGGAAGTCCGTATTCTTCACCATTGACGGTTAGTTTGGCATTAGTATCAGCCATAAATTGCTCTCCATTGATTTGACTTGTTAGAATAAATTACTACAGACGCATACCCTCGCGTCATTGTCGATTGAATGGTAAAAGTGCATTCAACTCATTTAGTACGCAGGGTATATTAGCAGCAATTCTTAATGATTTGAAAAAACTTTTATAGACAACGTGTCCAATTGGCGTGGTGTGGCGGTGGTTGTTCGCTGTAATTTTTGTATCAAAATATGTCTGTCAGGTTATTTTGCTTAAAATTCCTCTCTTATTGAGAAAGTTTATAGCAGTATTTTTAAGCTAATATTTTAGATTTTTGAATATATTTTAAGGACAAAAGTCATAAATAATGACACCAAGAACTGGCAGACCATACCTAGTAAACGGATTAGAGTTTGTCATAATAATGACTATTGAAGCCAGTGTTATTTTTACTCATTCATTTATTGATTAAATATGTATATATTCTTACTGAATGGATAAATTTGTAATTATTGCTCAGGCATTTTATAATTGTAGGAATTAACTGGCACTGGCTTTGCGCAAATTAATAAATGACCATGATATAGTGTCGCTCAGAGCGTCTTCTATTTATGCTTATTTTACGATTGTCTGGTGTTACGATAGACCAAACCGCATTCTATGGTTTGAATTTTCTTCTTAACCAATCTTTTTCATCTGTTTGGTACAGTATTTTAAGTGCTTAACACAAGGTCTGTCCTGATATAGAAGACATAGTAACGTTGTCTTGTTGTTCATACGACCTCTAAAATAGACTGGTTAGTCGATGTTACTCATGTTTATTCTCTTTGTTGTATAATAGATAGGTTGTTTGATAGGCCTGTCGATTCGACAAGCGACATTGAACAGTCTATCAATACCTTTGTATACATGATCCTTTCTTCATGTTTAGCGCAAACTAAACGAAGTCAGCTAGCTCTTCCTTACTTTATTCGTCTCGTGTGTTGCTCAATGCTTAATTGACACTATTTATGTCAGGCGTTGATAGCAGATACAGGAGTATAACCGCAAAAGGATGCCCGCTGTGAAAAGCAACCGACCTATTGATCTGCCTATAAGCCAAGTGATTAGCGTTAATCGCTCACCGATCGCGATCGCCTCTATCTTGCATCGTATCTCTGGCATTATTTTATTTTTATTGATTCCTGTCATGTTATGGCTACTACAGAACTCATTGGCATCGCCTGAGAGTTTTGCGACCGTATTTGACAACGTACTTGTGCGCTTTTTGGCATGGATATTTGTTGCCGCTATTGCATATCATTTTGTGATGGGTATCAAACATTTATTTGCTGATATGGGCATGAATGAAGAGCTGAAATCTGGCCGCACTGCGTCTGTGGTTAGTTTTGTGATTGCAGCGATTTTAGTTGTCGCGTCATTTGTATGGGTGATGTTCTAATGATAAAAAATGATTCAGGAATCAAAAGTGCTACTGGTCTGACAGGTTCAGGCTCACGTGATTGGATTGTCCAACGTATTAGTGCCGTCGTTTTAGCCGTATATAGTGTGGTATTGCTGGGCTTCTTTTTGACCCATGGTGATGTTACCTATCTCGAATGGTCATCATTTATGACCAGCCTACCGATGCGTCTATTCAGCTTGGTTGCAGTACTTGCACTAGCAGGCCATGCTTGGGTTGGTATGTGGACAGTTTTCACTGACTATATTACATCTGGCAAAATGGGCGAAAGTGCGCCAAAATTACGTCTGATATTACAGACTTTGATGATTATCGCTATTTTAGTATTTCTATTTTGGGGCATCATGATTTTTTGGGGTAACGGCTTCGGTATCGCTGCCGTTTAACCATCTCATAAAAAGCTCTGATATCTATATATAACGACGAATGCATTCAACGGGTACATTAGTTGCAAAGTATTTTAAAGTCATTCGTTGATAGCCAAGAATAGTCATAGCATTGGGCAGTTTTTGACTTAAGCGGTCATTTAAAGACAGCTAATCAATTTGAAAGTAAATGAAACTGGCCTAATATAACGATAGATATGCAAATTAAGTGGCCAAAGGTTGTTTGCGTCATCAGGTTAGATAATTGCATTTAATGGCTGAATAAATATGACATTTAGCCCTGCAATCAAATGATGCTTTATACACCTTTTTATTTAATTCTAAGCATTAACAGGCATTAGGAAAACCATAATGGCAACTAGACAAGATAATACCATTAGTAATATCAAGACCCTAAACTACGATGCAGTTATCGTTGGTGGCGGCGGCTCAGGTATGCGTGCTTCATTGCATTTAGCGGAAGCGGGCATGAAGGTTGCAGTTCTGACCAAAGTATTCCCAACGCGCTCACACACTGTTGCCGCTCAGGGCGGTATTGGTGCAAGTTTAGGTAACATGAGTAATGACAACTGGCACTTTCACTTTTATGATACCGTCAAAGGATCAGATTGGTTAGGTGACCAAGACGCTATCGAATATATGTGCCGTGAAGCGCCGAAAGTTGTGTATGAGCTTGAGCACATGGGTATGCCGTTCGACCGTAACGAAGATGGTACGATTTATCAGCGTCCATTCGGTGGTCACACGTCTAACTATGGCGAAAAAGCAGTACAACGTGCTTGTGCCGCAGCTGACCGTACAGGTCATGCGTTACTACATACGTTATATCAGAAAAACCTAGAGCAGGGCACTGAGTTCTTTATCGAGTGGATCGCGCTTGATTTGATCAAAGACGAAGCTGGTAACATCAACGGCGTCGTCGCGCTTGAGCAAGAGACGGGTACTATTGCTGTATTCCAGTCACCAATCACTGTCTTAGCAACAGGTGGTGCTGGTCGTATCTTTGCCGCTTCTACCAATGCTTATATTAATACCGGCGACGGTATTGGCATGGCAGTACGTGCTGGTATTCCATTGCAAGACATGGAGTTCTGGCAGTTCCACCCAACGGGTGTCCATGGTGCAGGTGTACTATTGACTGAAGGTTGCCGCGGTGAAGGCGCTATCTTGCGTAACAAAGATGGCGAAGCATTCATGGAACGTTATGCGCCAACTGTGAAGGATTTGGCACCACGTGATCTAGTATCACGTTCAATGGACCAAGAAATCAAAGAAGGTCGCGGCTGTGGGCCTAACGCTGACCATATCGTAATGGATATGACGCATCTAGGCGTTGAAACCATCATGAAGCGTCTACCATCAGTATTTGAGATTGGTAAAAACTTCGCCAACGTTGACATCACTAAAGAACCAATTCCAGTAATCCCAACTATTCACTACATGATGGGTGGTATACCAACGACTATTCATGGTCAAGTGATTGTGCCAGATCTAGAGTCTGGTACTGATGAAGACGGCCTATATGCAAAAGGCAATGTCGTTAAAGGTCTTTATGCAATCGGCGAATGTGCGTGTGTAAGTGTACATGGTGCTAACCGTCTAGGTACAAACTCGCTACTAGATCTATTGGTATTTGGTCGTGCAGCTGGTAAGCACATCGTTGATGAGTTCCATCATGCAGATCATAACTACAAGCCACTTGATCCTCGCGTACTTGATTTCACAGTGCAGCGTTTAGACAAGTTGCAACAGTCTACTGAAGGCTACAATGCGCAAGATGTGGCTGATGAGATTCGTGCTACTATGCAAAAACACGCCAGTGTATTCCGTACACAGGCAATGATGGACGAAGGCGTTGAGAAGATTTTAGCGCTAGGTGATAAGATCGAAAAAATCCATCTTGGTGATAAGTCTCAAGTGTTTAACACAGCACGTATTGAAGCATTCGAAGTTGCTAACTTGTACGAAGTAGCAAAAGCAACAATGATATCAGCTGCTACCCGTCACGAAAGTCGCGGCGCGCACAGTGTATCTGACTATGATCGTCCAGAAGATGATGATTACGCACCTAACGGCCGTAATGACCATGATTGGATGAAGCATACTTTATGGTACTCTGAAGGCAATCGCATTATTTATAAGCCAGTACGTAAAGTGCCATTAACTGTTGATTATATTGAGCCAAAAGTTCGCGTCTACTAATTTTAGACCACGTACTTTGTGCATAATCGATATATAGCAGCAGTGTTAACGTTTTATCCCTTATTAATTTTATTAAAAAGGTGACCGCCAGCTACATGCTTATGCCAGCGCTAGTACGCTATTAATCAGTATCCGATATTAGTTATCAATACTGGTTAATAGTTAGCGCAGACATGTTGCAATCTTTGTATGCCCGCCATCACCTACGTGTGGAGTTTAGCATTATGAGCCGAGGTACTCGCACCATCGAAATCTATCGCTACGATCCTGATGTGGACGCAGCGCCGCGTATGCAAACTTATACGATTGAGCTACTTGAATCTGATCGTATGTTGCTTGACGTATTATTACGCCTAAAGAAAGAAGATGAAACGCTTACTTTCCGTCGCTCTTGCCGCGAAGGTATTTGTGGTTCTGACGGTATGAACATAAATGGTAAGAATGGTCTAGCATGTCTAATCAACATGAACACGCTACCAGAAAAAGTAACGGTTCGTCCGTTACCTGGTTTGCCAGTAGTTCGTGACTTGGTTGTTGATATGAACCAGTTCTATGAGCAATATGAGAAAGTACACCCGTACTTAATCAACGATCAGCCAGCACCGCCGACTGAACGTTTACAGTCACCTGAACAGCGTGAAAAACTAAACGGTCTATACGAATGTATTCTATGTGCTTGCTGTTCAACCAGCTGCCCATCTTTTTGGTGGAACCCTGATAAGTTCTTAGGCCCATCAGCATTGTTACATGCTTATCGTTTCGTCGCTGATAGTCGTGACGGTGATACTCAAGCGCGTTTGGCTCGCTTAGATGACCCGTTTAGCTTGTTCCGCTGCCGCGGTATTATGAACTGTGTATCAGTTTGTCCAAAAGGTTTGAACCCAACCAAAGCTATTGGTCACCTACGTAGCATGTTGATTGATCAGGCTGGTTAAACAGAATTAATTGCCCTTTGTAGTTATCATACGTAAAACACCACCTATTCATTAGGTGGTGTTTTTTGTTAGCTAAAAAGTTAATATATAAACTCGCTACTGTCGCCAGCGCAATTTCTAAGTAAGAATATTTACGAATATGACAAGTTAAAAGACAGGTAATAAGTAATTTAAGGGTAAAACTGTATGGTCAATACGTTGGTCGTATGTAAGAGGACATAATATATAAACAATCAACCTATATAATCAAATATAGACGTAGTCGAATTTTGGTACAATGATATTGTTTATTTAATGATACGATTGAATCGTCTTTTTTAGCCATCGATATTTGTTGTTCAAGCATATCATGGCATTATCAGGCTAAAATACTATGCGTAGGATGATTATACGTTTATAATTGATGGTAGATATTCATTACATAAATACTTAGTATTGAACAAACAAACTATGTCGTAAAAACAGGGCATGATAGTCTATACAGCAATGTATGTCTGTCTGAAAAAGCTGGATTTATCAGCCAATATCAAGACTTATAAAGCAGTTTAGTAATGATAGCCAATTTATAAGTTAGCTGAAAATGTAATTATTTATTAATAGCTTAACATTAGTAGATATGTTGGTTATGGCTCAAAGAAGTATATATAAATTAATGTTGTGAAACGAGCCAGATGAGAAAACTGAGCGTTCACAAATAATTTTATTTCTTGACGGGTATTGCAATAAGACTTGCTGCCACTATTTAGCATCACTTGTTCTTGTAGACAATGACAGTAGTATTTTATGGTAATGGCAATACTTAAGGATAGAAGTGTTTTATCGAATAGTATTTAACAGGATATGACACATTGTCTAACTGCCTGAGCATACAACGACTGACACAATAATAAGCACGATTCCATTCATTTATCTATCAAATAGACGATTATTATGAATAGTATAACCAAAGAAAAATCCGACCAAGCACATACCGAACTGGCTGCAGATAACGCCATCTATATAGAAGCTCTCTACGAGCAATACCTCACAGACCCTGATAGTGTCGATACTGACTGGCAAACGTACTTTGAACAGTACAAGTCTCAAAACGATGCTCAGCATAATGCTATCAAAGATCAATTCTTGCTACTTGCTCGTAATCAAACGGCAAATAAGAGTAGTGGTACTGATAACAACACCAATAGCGGTTCCGTCGATTGCGACCCTAAGCAAATGGGTGTGCAGCAGCTAATTTCAGCATACCGTCGTCGCGGTCATCGCCGTGCTAAGCTTGATCCTTTAGATCTGCATCCACGTGCAGAAGTAGAAGATTTGACGCTTGCTTATCACAACTTGTCAGAAGCTGATCTCGATACTGTATTCCCAACCAATGATTTAGTTATCGGTAAAGATGAAGCAACATTGCGTGAAATTATTGAGATCATGGAGCGTGTTTACTGCGGTCACATTGGTGTCGAGTACATGCACGTTACCACCAGTACAGAAAAGCGCTGGATGGAAGAATACTTAGAGACCAATCTAGGCTATATCAAATTTGATAAAGAAAAGCGTCTATCTATTCTTGAGCGATTAACTGCTGCTGAAGGTTTAGAGAAATACCTTGCTCGTAAATACACGGGCGTAAAGCGTTTTGGTTTGGAAGGTGGTGAAAGCTTCATTCCGGCTATCAATGAAATCATCCAACGTGCTGGCGGTTATGGTACAAAAGAGATGGTCATCGGTATGGCGCACCGTGGACGCTTGAACCTACTGGTTAATATTTTGGGTAAAAACCCTGCAGACTTATTTGATGAGTTTGATGGCAAAGTACAGCCAGAAAAAGGCTCAGGTGATGTTAAATACCACAATGGTTTCTCATCTAATGTGATGACACCAGGCGGCGAAGCGCATTTGGCTTTAGCATTTAACCCATCGCATCTTGAGATTGTCGCGCCGGTACTACAAGGTTCAGTACGTGCTCGTCAAGTACGCCGCAATGATCAACCTTCATTAGATAACACTGGTGGCAACTCAGTACTTCCTATCGTTATCCATGGTGATGCCGCTTTTGCTGGTCAAGGCGTGGTTCAAGAAACTTTCCAGATGTCACAAACACGTGCTTACACCACTGGTGGTACTGTGCATGTCGTGATCAATAACCAAGTTGGCTTTACGACTAGCCGTCAAGAAGATGTTCGTTCAACTGAATACTGTACTGACGTTGCTAAGATGGTTCATGCTCCTATCCTACATGTGAACGGTGATGATCCTGAAGCGGTGGTATTCGCTGCTCAGTTAGCATTAGATTATCGCCATAAATTTGATAAAGACATCATTATTGACTTGTTCTGTTATCGCCGTAATGGTCATAACGAAGCCGATGAGCCTTCTGCAACTCAGCCATTGATGTATGCAATTATCAAAAAACTTCCTACCACCCGCACCCTTTATGCAAAGAAACTTATTGCAGAAGGTATCTTGAACTCGGAAGAAGAAAAACAATACGAAGATGATTATCGTGAGTCGTTAGACCGTGGTGATTATGTTGTTAGTTCACTGGTTAAAGAGCCCAACGAGCAGTTGTTTGTAGATTGGAAACCTTATCTAGGTCATGACTTGGTTGATGAGTGGGATACCAGTGTTGATATTGAGAAGCTCAAAGGTTATGGACGCCGTATGGCTGAAATGCCAGAAGGCTATAAGCTACAGCGTCAGGTTCAAAAAGTAGTAGACCAGCGTTTAGCGATGCAGACTGGTGAAGAACCGCTCAACTGGGGTGCAGCTGAGACATTGGCTTATGCGTCACTAGTTGATAACGACGACGTATTAGTACGTATTACTGGTGAAGATGTTGGCCGTGGTACTTTCTCGCATCGTCATAGTGAAATCTACAACGTAAACGATGGCAGTATGTATGTGCCGTTAGCTCACATGAGCGAGAAACAAGCGCGCTTTGCGACTTATAATTCGCTACTATCAGAAGAGGCAGTGTTAGCCTTTGAATATGGCTATGCAACCACAGTACCGAATGCATTGATCGTTTGGGAAGCACAGTTTGGTGATTTCGTTAACGGTGCTCAGGTTGTTATTGACCAGTTTATCTCAAGCGGCGAGACCAAATGGCAACGTGTTTGTGGTTTGACTATGTTGTTACCGCATGGTTTCGAAGGTCAGGGCCCTGAGCATTCTTCTGCACGTCTAGAGCGTTTCTTACAGCTATGTGCTGAAGACAATATGCAGGTGATCACGCCAACGACTCCAGCGCAAATCTATCATGCCTTACGTCGTCAAGCGATACGCCCTATTCGTAAGCCATTGATCGTTATGTCACCGAAGAGCTTGTTACGTCATAAATTAGCAACTTCAAATCTGGAAGAGCTTGCCAATGGTAAGTTTGAAACCGTAATTTCAGAGATGGACGATCACAACGCTGATAAAATAACTCGTATGGTGGTATGTGGTGGCAAGGTTTATTACGATTTGCTTGAGCAGCGCCGTGCATTAGGTCTTGAGCATGTGGCTATTGTTCGTATTGAACAGTTGTATCCATTGCCAGAGAAGCGCTTAATCGCTGAAATCGAGAAATACAGCAATCTAACGGAAATCGTATGGACGCAAGAAGAGCCATTGAACCAAGGTGCTTGGTATTACTTGGCACCGCACATGTTCCGTATTGTTGTACCGCATCCAACCAAAGCAAAAGTCATGGAGCCAGTTGCACGTCCACCTAGTGCGGCACCTGCAACAGGATCACCAAAACTGCACGCTCAACAACAGCAAGCACTCATTGCTGGTGGTCTTGGCATAAGTGTTGATGAACTAGCTCAGTAATACTTTATCTAATCAAAATTTTATAGAAGATAAATGAATCAGGCGATGACAGTCAGTGTTTTTTAATAAAATATAAGCGAAGTTATTAGAATATTACCGACTGTCTATCACGACTTAATAATAAGTATGAATATCCAAATCTAAGGAGTATATCGATGGCTGATATCAAAGCCCCCGTTTTTCCAGAATCGGTTGCCGATGGCACAATCGTTGAGTGGCATGTTGCTGAAGGTCAACAAGTTAATCGTGATGACCTATTGGCTGAAATTGAAACTGATAAAGTTGTATTAGAAGTTGTCGCACCTGATGATGGTGTATTGACCAAAATCGTAAAGCAAGTTGACGATACTGTATTGTCTGACGAACTGATTGCTGAATTTGAAGCTGGTGCAAGTGCTGACGCTAGCGCAGAAGAAGCGCCAGCAGCAGATTCAGATCAATCAGCTGCGCCAGCTCAAGAAAAACAAGCTGCTGATGGTGGTGAACCTGTTCAAGCAACAGATAAGAAAGGCGAAGCTGATCATAAAGATCAAAGCCCAGCCGTTCGTAAAGCAGCAAAAGAGTCAGGTGTAGATCCTAAAGAAGTTGAAGGTAGTGGCCGCGGCGGTCGTGTAACCAAAACTGATATGGCTAACCCAACATTGAAATCAGACAGCAGCATCAAGTCTGACAGTGGTCGTCCTGTTGCTGAATCAATGGGTGAGCGTACTGAAAAACGTGTTCCAATGACTCGTCTTCGTAAGCGTGTTGCTGAGCGTCTATTATCAGCATCACAAGACACAGCGATGTTGACGACGTTTAACGAAGTGAACATGAAGCCATTGATGGACATGCGCGCTAAGTACAAAGAGAAGTTTGAAAAACGTCATGGCGTACGTTTAGGCTTTATGTCGTTGTTCGTAAAAGCAGCAACAGAAGCATTGAAACGTTTCCCAGCAGTGAACGCTTCTCTAGATGGCGATGACATTGTTTATCATGGTTTTTATGATATTGGTGTAGCAGTATCTTCAGATCGCGGCTTGGTTGTTCCAGTACTACGTGATACTGATCGCATGAGTATGGCTGATGTTGAAGGCACTATCCGTGAGTTTGGTAGCAAAGCACAGCAAGGTAAACTTGGTCTCGAAGACATGACTGGCGGTACGTTCACTATTTCTAATGGTGGTGTATTTGGTTCATTGATGTCAACACCTATCTTGAACCCACCACAAACTGCTATTCTAGGTATGCACGCTATCAATGATCGCCCAATGGCTGTCGATGGTAAAGTTGAAATCTTACCAATGATGTACCTAGCGCTATCTTACGACCATCGTATGATCGATGGCAAAGAAGCAGTACAATTCTTAGTAACTATCAAAGAATTGGTCGAAGACCCAGCAATGCTACTACTAGACCTGTAAGCTTCTAAGCTTGTATTGGCAACCGCTGATACAAGCTTTTTAACTTTGGTATAGATAATGATTTTTACTAATCAGCGATTACCTAGTGCGCTGATAACTGTATTTAAATGAATTTAATAATGGTGACTTGCTATCGATTATCGATAATGAAGTCTTCGTCACTGATACAGTGTATTAACTGTTCGGTGTAGATGCCGCTGGTCTAACAGCGAAATAACAACCAATTTAAATGACACAGACAATTAAAAATAGGAACGTACTATGAAAGACAATTATGATTTAGTCGTCATTGGCGGCGGTCCTGGTGGTTACGAAGCAGCTATTCGTGCAGGCCAGCTCGGTATGAGTGTTGCTTGTATTGAAAAGCGCGTTTATAAAGGCGAGCCAGCACTTGGCGGTACTTGCTTAAACGTTGGTTGTATCCCATCAAAAGCCCTACTTGATAGCTCACATCGTTATGAAGCGACTAAGCATGACCTTAACGAGCACGGTATCAGTACTGGTGACGTTGCTATCGACATCGAGCAAATGATTGCTCGCAAAGAAGGTATTGTCAAGCAGCTAACTGGCGGCGTTGCAGCATTGCTAAAAGGCAATGGTGTTGACTGGCTACAAGGCTGGGGTACTCTAGTTGACGGTAAGGGCGCTGACAAAAAAGTCAAATTTACTGCGTTAGAAGACGAAAGCGAAACGACCATTACTGCTAAGAATGTCATTCTTGCGGCAGGTTCAGTGCCTATCGAGATTCCTGTTGCCAAAACTGACGGTGATCGCATTGTTGATTCAACTGGTGCACTTGATTTCACTGAAGTACCTAAGCGTCTAGGCGTTATCGGTGCTGGCGTTATCGGTCTTGAGCTTGGTTCAGTATGGCGTCGCTTGGGTGCAGAAGTAGTTGTGTATGAAGCGCTTCCTAGTTTCCTAGCTGCTGCTGACAAAGATATTTCAAAAGAAGCTGGCAAAATGCTGAAGAAGCAAGGTCTTGATATCCGTGTCGATACCAAAGTAACCAACGCTGAAGTTCAAGGTGACCAAGTTGTCGTCACTAGCGAAAACAAAGGCGAGTCGAGTGAAGAGAGCTTTGATAAGCTAATCGTTTGTGTTGGCCGCCGTGCTTATTCTGAGAAGCTACTTGGCGAAGACAGCGGTATCACGTTGACTGAACGTGGCCTTATCGATGTCAATGATCAATGTAAAACCAATCTTGATGGCGTTTATGCTATCGGTGATTTGGTCCGTGGTCCTATGCTTGCGCATAAAGCGATGGAAGAGGGCATGATGGCTGTTGAGCGTATTCACGGCGAAAAACCTCAAGTTAACTATGATACCATCATCAATGTCATTTATACTCACCCAGAAATCGCATGGGTAGGTTTGACTGAGCAAGAAGCTGAAGAAGCTGGCTATGAAGTTAAAACAGGTTCTTTCAACTTAGCTGCTAACGGCCGTGCATTGGCACAGAGTGAAGCACAAGGTTCTGTGAAAGTCGTTGCTGATGCTAAAACAGATCGTCTGTTAGGTATGCACGCTATCTCTGCTGGTGCTGGTGATATTGTCCATCAAGGTATGATCGCGATGGAGTTTGTCTCTAGTGTCGAAGACTTGCAGTTGATGACGTTTGCTCACCCAACTATTTCAGAAGCAGTACATGAAGCTGCTTTGTCTGCAGATGGCCGTGCTATTCACGCTATCCAGCGTAAAAAGCGTAAGAAATAAGTCGTTGCTAATTTAGTTGTTATCGATTTACAACCTGATTGGGGTGTCGCTATTTTGGTGATGCCACAATCATGAGTGCGTCAGACGTATGATTAATATGTATATGTGCGCACTTGATTTCACTTTTTATTAATTGTAAAAAATAAAGGATACAATCAATGAATTTACATGAGTATCAAGCAAAAGAGCTATTAAAAAGCTACGGTTTGCCAATTCAAGAAGGCATCATTGCTCATAACGGCGAAGAAGCTGCTGCAGCTTTTGATAAAACCCCAACTGACATTGCGGTAATTAAAGCGCAAGTACATGCTGGTGGTCGCGGTAAAGCCGGTGGTGTAAAGCTGGTTAAAACTCGTGAAGAAGCTAAGCAAGTTGCTGAAGAGCTGATCGGTACTAACCTAGTAACGTTCCAAACTGATGCTGATGGCCAGCCAGTAAACTTCGTATTGGTTGCAGAAGACATGTACCCAGTACAAACTGAGCTATATCTTGGCGCAGTCGTTGATCGTGCAACTCGTCGTGTCACTTTCATGGCATCTACCGAAGGTGGTGTAGATATCGAAGAAGTAGCACACAGCACGCCAGAAAAAATCTTTAAAGTAAATGTTGATCCTTTAGTTGGTTTGATGCCTTTCCAAGCGCGCGACGTTGCGTTCAAACTTGGTCTAGAAGGCAAGCAAATCAATCAATTCGTTAAATTGATGACTGGCGCTTATAAAGCATTCGTTGAAAACGATTTTGCCCTAATGGAAATCAACCCATTGGCCGTTCGTGAAAATGGCGAAATCGTTTGTGTTGACGGCAAAATCGGTATCGATTCAAACGCTCTGTATCGTCTGCCAAAAATCGCAGCACTACAAGACAAGACTCAAGAAAACGAGCGTGAGCTTAAAGCGGCTGAATTTGACCTAAACTATGTTGCGCTAGAAGGTAACATCGGTTGTATGGTTAACGGTGCTGGTCTTGCAATGGCGACCATGGACATCATCAAACTATATGGTGGTAAACCTGCTAACTTCCTAGACGTTGGCGGCGGTGCAACTAAAGATCGCGTTGTTGAAGCGTTCAAAATTATCCTAGAAGACAGCAGCGTTGAAGGTGTTCTAATCAACATCTTCGGCGGTATCGTACGTTGTGACATGATTGCAGAAGCTATTATCGCTGCTATCAAAGAAGTTGACGTACAAGTACCAGTAGTTGTTCGCTTAGAAGGTAACAACGCTGAGAAAGGCGCACAAATTTTAGAAGAGTCTGGTCTGAAATTGATTTCAGCTCAAGGCCTTTCAAATGCGGCTCAAAAAATTGTCGATGCTGTAAAAGCTTAATAGATTTAAGGCATCGCCCTTTAAATATAAGCGTTTAAGCATAGTAGTCAACTCGTAATAGTGGTTTTGTAGCACAGACAGATTATTAGAATTTGTTAATAACAGTTATAGAACCCACTATTACAAGACAACCGAATACAAGGAATAAATAATGAGTGTATTAATCGATAAAGATACCAAAGTATTGGTACAAGGTTTCACTGGTAAAAATGGTACGTTCCATTCTGAGCAAGCGATCGAATACGGTACAAAAGTTGTTGGTGGTGTAACGCCAGGTAAAGGCGGTCAAACTCACCTAGGCCTACCAGTATTTAATACTATGAGCGAGGCTATGGAAGCGACTCAAGCGGACGCTTCTGTTATCTATGTACCTGCACCATTTGTACTAGATTCTATCGTTGAAGCAATCGATGCTGGCGTTAAACTGATCGTAGTGATCACTGAAGGCGTACCGACTATCGATATGCTAAAAGCAAAACGCTATCTTGAAGAAGCTGGCGATGTGCGTTTGGTTGGTCCTAACTGCCCAGGCGTTATCACGCCAGGTGAATGTAAAATTGGCATCATGCCAGGCCATATCCATCAGCCAGGTAAAGTGGGTATCATTTCACGCTCTGGTACGTTGACTTATGAAGCTGTAGCTCAAACTACTAAGCTTGGTTTTGGTCAGTCAACGTGTATCGGTATCGGTGGTGATCCTATCCCTGGTATGAACCAGATTGACGCATTGAAGCTATTTGAAGCTGATCCACAAACTGAAGCTATCATCTTGATCGGTGAAATCGGTGGTACTGCTGAAGAAGAAGCTGCTGCTTACATCAAAGACCATGTAACTAAGCCAGTTGTTGGTTATATCGCTGGTGTTACTGCTCCAGAAGGTAAGCGTATGGGTCATGCTGGCGCTATCATCTCTGGTGGTCAAGGTACTGCTGAAGAGAAATTCAAAGCGTTTGAAGATGCTGGTATCGCGTACACACGTGACCCATCTAAACTTGGTGACAAACTACAAGAAGTTACTGGTTGGTAAAACAGACATTAGTCTACAGCTAAACTACTAAAACTACATTGAAATATTATAAAAACACCCCTACAATGGGGTGTTTTTTGTTTTATAAAAAGCTATTTAATTGTAATTATTATTCTATTTCTTATAGTACTTCTTTTAAGTAGTTTTTAGCTTTAAACTCAGATATTAAGGTTTCTTAGGAATGATTAAAGTTTTAACGTATGGTACTTTTGATCTTTTACATCATGGGCATATTCGACTTTTAGAGCGTTCTAGATCGTTAGGCGATCATTTAACGGTAGCAGTATCAACTGACCAGTTTAATCTAGGCAAAGGCAAAATCTGTGCTTATACTTACGAGGAACGAGTACATATCTTAAGAGCTATTCGATATGTAGATAATGTAATTCCTGAAACAGATTGGGAGCAGAAAATTGATGATGTGAAAAATCACGACATTGATATTTTTGTGATAGGTGATGACTGGGAAGGCGAGTTTGATTTTCTCAAAGATTATTGTAAGGTATTGTATTTGCCTAGAACGCCTGATATATCTACTACACAAGTTAAAGAAATGTTATCAAATAAGTAAAGCTGATAAGATATAATTTTTAATACATTTACATAATATTTTTCCAAAGGTAAAGCTATGTCCAAGCTGTTAAAGTTAAAAAATAACCCTAAAGTATTTTTTAAAGATTCATACGAAAAACGTAGTATACAGCTAAGGAAAATAGCTAATATTTTAACAAATCAGGAAGTTGTAAGAAAGAGTAGTGTCCAAAAACCTTCGAAAACTAAAAGTATAAAGAAAATTCCCCAGAAGGTTGTTAAGAAGCCTGTAGCTAGTGGTTACAGGTACTATTTAGAAAATCATACTCAAGGTAACGTTCAAAAAGATTTGGTTCTTTTTGATAGCTTTTGGGGAAGAAAAATAGGTTGTCATCCATATGCTATTTATAAGGCTATGAAAGCTTCTAGTAATTTCGATAATTATAGTTACATTTGGGTTAAAGAAAAAGGTATCGATATACCGAATGAATTGATAGAAGACAAAAAAGTTAGTTTCGTAGAATATGGCAGTGTAGAGTATGCTTCTGCTCTTATGAGAGCTGAGATATTAATATCAAATTCAAATTTTTCACCATATTTCAGCCCAAAACCTGAACAATATGTTGTGAGCACATGGCATGGTATTCCTATGAAAACATTAGGTTATGATGCCAACCCAAACCTAGAATCTGTTTACAATACTCAAAGGAATTTCAATATATCTGACTTAATTGTATCATCTAGTCAGTTTTTTACAGATAAGGTCGTAAAATCATATGGTGCCTATCTATCATTAAGTGCAACCAAAGAAATAGGTTCTCCTCGTATAGATTTAATGTTAAATGCAGATGTAGATCGTATTAAAAGTCAACTGGATATTTCTTTAGATCGTAAGGTTATATTATACGCTCCAACTTGGAGAGGAAAGATCGGCGAAGTATCGAATGATATAGATATACAAATTGAATTAATAGATTATTTAGAAAGTACATACAGTGAAGAATATGAGATTTTAGTTTCTTTGCATCATCTAACAAAGAAATCATTAGGCAGCAGTTTATCAAAGCTAAACATAAAAGAAGTTCCTTCTAATGTAGATATCAATGAAATATTATCTGTTTGTGATTTGGTAATCAGTGACTATTCAAGTATCTATTTAGACTTCTTATGTCTTAATAGACCAGTTGTTCTGTATGTTCCAGATATTGAAGAATATATGTTACATAGAGGCTTATATTTGAGCCCCTACGATTTACCCGTGAATATAGCAAAAAATATAGAAGAGCTTGCTCTCTGTATAGAAGATGCTAAGATTCCCTCAAGTTTTGAAAGTTATCAAAATATCCGAAATAGTTTGTTACCATTTGAAGATGGAAAATCTAGTGAAAGAGTAATTGAAAAAATACTTTCTAGAGAGTTAAATACTTATAGCCATCTTTCAAATAAAGAAAATGTTTTAATATCTGTTGGGGGCCTAAACTCTAGCGGTATCACAAAATCTCTATCAAACTTATTGAATAATATTGATTATGAAAAATTCAATATATTTTTATTGATCAATGCGAAATTAGTTGATACTCATTTTGAAAAGCAAGTTAACCTTAATCACTTAAATGATAAAGCAAAGAAAATACTAACTATTGCACCGAAAAATTTTAGTGAAACACAAAAGAATGCCTATCAAAAATTGTCAAGCGGTAAGAAAGTCAGCGGTGCTGAAGAATATCAGGTGAACATTGCTTTTGATAGGGAGATGCGCAGGTTGATTGGTAAATTTACATTTGACCATGCAATTGATTATACCGGTTATTCTGTATATTGGACTAGTTGTATTACATCTATTTCTGCGAAAAACAAAATTATATTTCAGCATAGTGATATGCTCGCTGAAGCACAAAATACTGCTAGGGGGCATAGCTCACTACATGGTGTTTTTCAGAAATATAAAGATTTTAACAAGCTTGTCAGCGTTTCATTAGAGCTCTTAGAACTAAATAAAGTAAACTTAAGTGAATATGCTAGAGACAACACATTTTACTACTTGCCAAATCTATTATCTGTAGAAGAGATCCTACAAGGAGCAGATGCGCCTTTATCTATAATGTCACCGACAGCTTTTATGCTAAATATGGAAAAAGATGTCATAAAATTTGTTTGTGTAGCAAGGTTATCTCCAGAAAAAGGTCATACGTTATTGCTTAATGCTTTCAAGAAGGTTGTTGATGAAGGTATCAATGCCAGCTTATCTATTATTGGCTCTGGCCCAATGGAGTCAAAGCTTAAAAATCTCTGCCATTTGTTAGGAATTGAAAACCGCGTTATATTTCATGGTCATATTAACAACCCATATCCCATTATTGCACATAGCGATTGTTTGATACTAGTTTCTGAATATGAAGGGCAAGGTCTGGTTTACCTAGAGGCAATGACTCTGAGTATCCCATGTATAGGTAGTAATATTCCAGTAGTTAGAGATTTAATTACTCCTCATGGTGGTATAGTCACTGACTTAAATGAAAAAAGCGTGAGCGACTCTATGGTTAATTTTGCAAAGAATCCTACTACTGTAGTAGATTTTAGTCCTAAAGAGTATATCGATCAAAATCTCGATATTTTATATAGAAACATACTAGCCATAGATTAACAAAAAAGATAACTGAGGCTTAATATTGGCTTTAAGTTTACTATGATAGCTTAATAATTAGTGATCAAAGCACAGTCGATAACGCGTATCCTCTAGGCTGTGTGTGTTTATAATAAAAGCTTAGTAGTCAAAACAGGTAGTCTAACTATGGATTCTATTCAAGTAATTGGTCATAGAGGTAATAAAGCTGCCCATGATGAAAATACTTTACAAGGTTTCAATTCAGTCTTCACCGAACCTGAATTTGATGGAGTAGAGTTAGATGTCGTGGTTAGTAAAGATAAACAGTTATTTGTGGCTCATGATATGTATGCAACATTCAATCAAGATAATAAATGGTTTCACCAGTTTGACTATCATCAGATATTAGATGCATGTATTGAAGAAAATGGCAACAATGTCAGTAAATTTCCTTTGCTTAAGCAAGTCTTTGATTTGTATAAAACCTGCAAATCGAATCACAAAATCCAGATAGAGGTTAAATCTGATCCAAGCCTAGAGTTAACCTTTAGTATGGCTGATACTATTCTAGCGATTCATAGGATGATTCATGATTATAATTTGCTAACTATAGCTAGCATTACTTCATTTGATTATCGTTATATAATGGAGTCTAGACGACAAGATCCAAATATAAAAACTGGTTTGATTATGCATCGTTGCTTATTGCCGCTAGATAGTTGTATATCATTGGGGATTGATGCGATTATATTTGAAAAAAACTGGATTACTAAGAATGATATTCAAATACTCGATGCTTCGGGTATCGATTCCTACGTTTGGACAGCAAATTCCAAATCTGACTGGAATAGAATGAAGAGTCTAGGGGTCACAGGTATTATTACCGACAAACCTAGGTCTTTAGTGAATTGGTTAAAGGAATAATGCAGTGTTATCAAAGTATTTAATGCGTAGATTAGGTAGCCGAGAAAAGAAAGCTAATTTTTTTGCAAAATACGATTCTTTTTTTCCAAAATTTAGTCGTAAAGTCATTCTGGTTGTAAAGAAAAATACAGAATTTTCAGGCAATTTGCGTGTATGTGCTGATGTGTTGTTAACTAATAAAGAGCACAGTGTCTATATCTATAAAGATGGATCTATGCCAGCCGATTTAGAGTTAGCGATTAAAGCACAAGGTATGAAAGTTTTAAAAAGTAACTCATGGTTGAGTTTTTACCACCTTTTTACAAGTGGTGTAATGTTTTTTTCTCATGTGCCTAGAGATGCTCATATATCTGTTAAAAATAAAAAGCGAGTTATAATTGGTTTATGGCATGGTGTAGCTTTTAAGAATATTGAAAGTCAGATGATTGATGTTGCACCTGAAAAGCTCACTTTAATAGAAAAAAATGCTGCATTATATGATTTGATGACAGCATCAAGTCAGAGGGATAAACAGTACCTTTCAAAGTCATTTATGGTTGATGAAAGTATTATTGAGATTACAGGTCTGCCAAGGTATGATCTGCTCAAGTCAACATATCCTTTAGATGCATTTCTAAACGCGCAAAAAAAACAGTTGGAGCAAATAAAAACTAACAAAAAGCTAGTTCTGTATGCACCTACCTTTAGAGAGCATTGTGACTCTCATCTTGAGCAGATTTCTAATTCTGAATGGGAGTGTCTGAATGAGTACATGCTTGCTAGTAATGCATTACTCGGTGTTCGACCACATCCTTATGACTTAAAACATCCACCAGAACTCTTTGAATCGCTTAGCAATATAGTTTGGTTAGGTCAAGATGAGTTTACTGAATCTAATTTAGTCTTGCAGTATGTTGATGCATTGATTGTAGACTTTTCTAGTATATGGATTGATTATCTATTACTCGATAGACCCATTGTAGGCTTTGCTAAGGACTTTGAGCATTATCGAGATGATGAGCGTGGTTTCGCTTATGATTTTTCTAGTACCTTTCCTGATGTATTCGTCAACAATATAACTGATCTAATAAGTCAGCTTGATCTACTATTAAGCAACGGCATACAAACGAAGAGATATAGTGCAGCTAAGCAATTGTTTCATGCATATGATATATCAGCTGATTTTTCTAGAAGTTTAGAGGAATCAATTAAGTCCTATTTATAATATTAAATGAATTAGATTTAAAGAATAACTAAACTGTTCGCAATCTTTTAAGATCATAGGCAAGGTTGAGATGGGTACGCCATAGAGTTTGAACTTCCTCTGGATAGACTGATTTTACAAACTCTTTGGCATTTTCTGTCATTAATTGAATCTCCCCATCTGGATCGTCAGCATCAATAGTGCGCATCATGTGTTCGAGTGATTCCGCGAACTCTTCAATACTAGAACCACAAATCATACCACGGCCATCACTAAGTAAGAACGCCGAGCCTGCATGCTTGCGTGCTATTACTGGAATACCGATATCCATTGCTTCAGCAATGGTTAATCCAAACGACTCGTTAATTGAGGTTGTAGCATGGATTGCGCTCTCTCTCATTCGCGCATCTAAATCTTTTACTGGATACATCACGTTGACATTAGTTAGAGATGAAGCTAACTCTAGTATTTTATTACGTTCAGGACCATTACCACCACCGTAAATATCAAGGCTCCAACCAGAAATGCGTTCAGAAGCAATTTTAAACGCTTCAATTAATTCGTCATGTTTTTTTACTGTATCCATCCTCCCAGCAGCTATGATTTTCTTTTTTCTTAAAAATGAAGCTTTACGTTTTTGTGGAATGGAGTTAGGAATAGGTATAATTTGTACTGATGTAGCCTTACTAAACACTTCAACTAAGGAGGGGTTAACCAAATGTATAGCATCACATAGTCTTATAGCCTCGATAAAGCTTTTTGCATTATCAGTGGTGCTAGGTATTTCTCCATTCTTTAAGCTTTGATCATAACGTACAGGATTGTGATCACCCAATATGTAACATACAGATCGAGCTAAATTTTCTTTAAAAAAGGTATAAATCTCTCCATCATAGTTTGGAAGATAGGCAAAGTCGCTTTTAAGGCTAGCTAGATATTTACGAAATTTTGTTAGCGTACTTTGTTCAGCAGAGATTTTTCCTTGAGTTAAGTCGAATTTTTTAAATTCATGTGGGTTTTCCATATATGATTCAATATAATCAAGTTTAACGCCGTCAGGACAACTGAATATCGGACCATCGGGTACTAACCACATTGCGCAAATAGTAACTTCAAACCCTGCCTTAACTAATACATCAGAAAGCTGGAAAAGGGCAGATGTTTTGCCCCCCGATGCGTTTATTTGTCTAGAAAATATAGTTATTGAAAGAGGTTTATCATATGATTTCTGTATGAATGATAAGGAAGCTGCTCCGCCTAGAGTTGCATAAGGAATGACTTCAAGGTTTTCAGTTATTGCTTTTGAGCTATCAATTTCTTCTAATTTGACTCTACTTAATCTATCTTCATTTTTCCAGTAAAGATCAAAAGTTCCTTGTCTATAGCTTCTCAAATTAAGTTTTTCAATTGGAAGTATAAAAGCTCCTTTTTGATTCCTAAAGAATGTAGTTGAAAAGTTAGGAGTTTCTCGCAAAATAGCAATTAATTTTTCATTTCTGCTTTCTGATTCGACTACGATCTGCCTGTCTCTAATATATAGCCTATTTCTATTATTGTTTTCTGAAGCCTTAAACATAATTATTATAACCTACGTAATGGTAGTGGTAAAAATGGAGTATTTACAATTGAGTTATATCTTCTTTAGCTATTGTAGTTTATAAATTCAAATTATAATAGCAGATATAAAATAACTGAGAAAGTGATGGTGTGTTTGAGTTTTCATCACTAATACATAGGTCTTTATAAAAGGGTTGCCCTAATACGGTGACCTTTTTGCCTCTCAGTAAAGCCTCAAATCCACCTAACGATGTAATCGTATAGACATGATCGATAGTTTCCAATGCATCGACTAAATGAATAGATTGAGTGAGTATAAGGCAATCTAGATCAGTAAGAGTGTTGATGGTAGAAAGGTCATCGAGTGTCATAGGGTGTGGTTTGACAATAATTTGTGTATCAGGATTTTCTTCGATTGCTTGATTAACCACATCGAGTAAGGTAATACCCTCACCGCCACCATATTTCAATGAATCATCATGCGGCACTTGTCCTAATACTAAAATACGTTTTTTACTCTTGATACCGTATATAGGAACAACGTTCACATACGGCTGATGATTGTATTTGCTTACTCTGTGTGACACGTAATAATCAAGCATCTCCTGTGCCAACGTCTCATCATAGCCATTCTGCTCAAAGGCAAAGCTAGCAATCAAGTCGGTCAAATCGTTTGGGCGAGTAGTATCAAAATATGGCGCTTGACTATCCATTACGATAGATAACGGTGGCTCGCTACTATCATCTTCAGGACCTGAGCGGATAAAACCATCTTCTAAGAAAAAAATATCTAAATTTTGCTCTCGTACATATTCAATAAAGTATTGAGGTGCTTTATAGCCCCAAATATAGATAACTGGATTGACCTTTGTGATGAAAAGTTTGAGCCAAATATTAAAATACTGCTTATCAAAGTGACGTTGAATTTGTATATGGGATGACTCTAGTACCCATTCGCTGACAATATTCTTCCATGGCAGCATACCAACCACTAGTGCCAAGCGCTGTTTAGGGTAGCGATAGTGTTTATAGTAGCCTAACAATAATGGCTTTGTATAAGAGGTAAATTTCATAGATCTATTAAATAATACACGGAAAGGGTGGCTGTTAATATACACCGCAAAAGTATAGTAGCGTGTGTAACAGTAAGATTTTAGGTCACTACGTATACGCTTTTGTCAAAGTTTACATTTGTCTAATAGTTTCGGACTAGTACAACTTCTTATTTTACAGTAGGATTAATTATTTCTGCTTTTATGGGTCGAAAGTCTACTTATGAGCCTTATATAAAAATTAACAAGCTTTTATAACTTATAAGCTGACTTGTAGGATATTAAAGCATATTCAGAAAAACAAACCGAATATTCGAATATTAGTACCATATACTTGAATAGTGTAGCATCATGCTTTAATGTCTCGTAACTTTCAGTACCATCTTTATTTACTTTTTTAATCAAAATAATAGTCTATACACTTATGAAAAAACTCACTCACGCCGTTATTCCTGTCGCAGGCTTTGGTACTCGTATGTTGCCGCTGTCTAAGTCTGTACCAAAAGAGTTGTTGCCGCTTGGCAATCGCCCTGCCATTCATTACGTGGTCGAAGAGGCTATCGCTGCCGGTATCAAGCATATTGTCTTGGTCGGTCATGCGCAAAAAAGCGCGATTGAAAACTACTTCGATATCAATGTTGAATTGGACAATCAATTACGTCATAAAGGCAAAGATGAGCTGGCTGATAGCTTAAATTGGTTGCCAGAAGATGTAACGGTATCGATGATACGCCAAGGTAAAGCGTTAGGTTTGGGTCATGCGGTACTAGCAGCGCGTCCAATCATCGGTGAGCATGACTTTGCCGTATTGCTGCCCGATGTCGTACTTGATCCATTTACCACTAATATGTCTGCTGATAATTTGGCCTTTATGCTAGATGCCTTTGCTAAAGATGGTCACTCACAGATATTGGTTGATCAAGTAGCGGATGAAGACGTACATAAGTATGGTATCGCTCGACTAGATGAAAAGCTCAGTGATACTAATGATATTAATGAAGAAATAAATATTAATGCTAGCTTTAAAGTGGCTGGTTTTGTAGAAAAGCCAAACTTAGCCGATACTCCTTCCAATCTGGCTGTAGTAGGACGCTATGTATTTAGCAACCATATCTTTGATTACTTAGCCAATACTAAAGCTTCAGTTGGCGGTGAGATTCAGCTGACAGATGCGATTGATGCGCTCATTAGTGAATATGGTGTCCATGTCACGACCATGCGTGGTGATAGCTACGATACAGGTGATATGCGCTCGTATATGCAGGCGTTTATTTACTTTGCCAAGCAGCAATTAGCAAATGATGAATAGCTGATGAAAGAGATAAAAAGCGACAAAGCATATAGTAGTGCTCGACATTCTAAATACTGGCAGCAGCTACAGACGCTTGCAAAGCACCCGTGGTCGCTTGCACAGCTATTTACGCAAGATGATAAACGCGCTAAGCATTTCAGTGTGCAGGCTGGCGCATTGTATATGGACTTTAGTAAGCAGCGTATCGACCAGACAGTATTGTCTAATTTACTGAGTTTGGCCGATAGTTGTGAGCTAGATGCTCGTATTGATTCGTTACTACAAGGGGCGATGGTAAATACCAGCGAGCAGCGAGCAGCATTGCACACAGCATTACGATTGCCAGAGACAGCAACATTACAAGTCGATGGACAAAATATCGTCGCTGATGTACATCATAGTTTGGCACAAGTAGCACGTCTCTCAGAGCGCGTGCGCAACGGCACTTGGCGTGGGTTTTCGGGCAATGCAATTACAGATGTTGTCAATATTGGGGTTGGGGGTTCTGATCTTGGCCCGCTAATGGCAACTACAGCGCTTGATGAATGGGCAGATACCGATATTGAGGTGCATTTTGTCTCCAATATGGACGGTACGCAGCTTGATAATTTGCTTAAGCATTTAAACCCTGAGACCACACTATTTATTATCTCTTCCAAATCATTCGGGACAGTTGATACTTTATCAAATGCTAAGACGGCATTATCTTGGCTACTTGCAACGGCAAAACTTCGCGCAGGTACAGAAGATAGTGTGTTGCGTCGACACTTTATCGGCATCTCAGCCAATAGTGTGAAAATGAGTGCTTGGGGAATTCATCCTGAGCATCAGTTGCAGCTTTGGGAATGGGTCGGCGGTCGCTTTTCTCTATGGTCGGCAATTGGCCTTGCCATTGCAATTCGTATCGGTATGCCTGGTTTTAAAGAATTATTAGCTGGTGCTCATAGTATGGATGAGCATTTTGCACAGGCTGACTTTGCTGATAACTTACCCGTACTGCTAGGCTTATTAGCTGTGTGGAACAGTACTTTTTTACAAGTAAATGCGCACACTGTATTGCCTTATGATGGTCGATTGGGCTATCTACCTAGCTATCTTACCCAGCTAGAGATGGAAAGTAATGGTAAGTCCGTTACTCGAAATGGGGATCGTATTGACTATGATACTTGCCCAATTTTATGGGGTGAAATAGGCTCAAATGCACAGCATGCATTCTATCAGCTGCTACATCAAGGCACGCAGCAGGTCTCCTGTGACTTTATCGCCTGTGTACGTCGCTACGGTGATGAGGCGCGAAATTCCTCATTGCAACAACAGCACGAATTATCTTTAGCAAATTGTTTAGCGCAAAGTCGAGTGCTAGCATTTGGTAATGCTGCTGTGACAGATCTGGTCGATCTACAGACAGTGTCCGAAGCAGACAAATATAAGTACTACCGTGGTAACCAACCGTCAACCACATTATTGATTGATGAGCTGACGCCGCATAGCTTAGGCGCATTGATAGCGCTCTACGAGCATAAGGTCTATGTCATGGCCAGCATTTGGGATATCAATCCGTTTGATCAATGGGGCGTCGAGATGGGCAAGCAAATGGCAGACTCGGTACACCATGCTATGCAGCATATCCAGAAAGATTCTCAAGGTCTATTCGATACGTCTACTGATCAATTACTACAGCGTATTAAACAGCTGTCTTAGTAGTATTGATACGTCAATAATATAGGAAAGACGCTCATGGAAACTGCTTCAGATGGTAGCCATATGAATAAATATAATGATAAGTCTGAACCAAACCAATTAACTGATTCCACAGTTTGTGTGCTTATTGGTCACAGTATAGAGGCGATTACCAGTGCAGTGGTGCTAGCAAGTCTTGGTCAGTGTGTGCATCTTTATGCAGACAGGCCGCTACTGACGCAGCAAATACAGCAATATGGTTTTGAGTATCATCTGCAAGCTCTATGGCAAATGTATGAGCAGCAGCAGGTTATTATCAGTAAGGAGTTACCAGTTAGAGCCGACATGCTAATAAAAGGCTATGAAGTAGCTGGTCATAACAAAACTGATGCTCAAAGTACGGTGACGCTTTACTGGTTGTTTTTAGACAGTATTAAGCTGGCATGGGGGGAAGAGAGTTGGATTACCGCTTTTAATCAAAGTCATCAGCAGGCGTTACCGATGATTATGAGTGGTATTGAGCAGTTAGGTCATGTATCGGAGCTGGCTCAGCGTTTACAGCGTGCTTGGGTCTATTATGTGCCCTTTGTATTCTTACAAGATGGTGATGCTTATAGCTCAATGCTAAACCCTTCGTTATGGTTATTAGGTGAAAAAACAGCAAGTAGTAGCCAATATTTAAATGTGTTAAAGCCTTTAATGCAGCATGCACGCGCCACTCATCATGCTGATATCGCAACGATAGAGTTTGCCCGCAGTAGTATCATGGCGATGCTAGCGACCAGGGTAAGCTTTATGAATGAAATGTCACGTTTGGCTGATAGTCAAAATGTCGATATCAGTCAAGTCAGTCGTATCATGGGATTGGATGAGCGGGTAGGCAGTAGTTATCTACAAGCAGGGTGGGGCTTCGGTGGTAATACTTTGCCCACTGAGCTGGCTAAATTGCAACAATCAAGCCATACACACAGTTTGGATACGCCTTTATTACAATCTATTGTACATATTAATGAAGATCAAAAAGAGCTGATATTCCGTAAGTTTTGGCAGTATTTTGATGGGTTTATCGATAACAAAACCGTGATGGTTTGGGGCGGTAGTTATAAATCAGGCTCAGGACGTACTGCTGGCTCAGCTATCCATCCGCTATTAGCATTACTGTGGTCTTATAGTATTCGCACACTGATTTATAGTGATAAGGCACAGCACGAACTGGCTGAGCTGTATCAGCAACAACCGTTGCTTGAGTTAGTTGTAGATCCTTACCAAAAGCTTCATGATACTCAGGCTATTTTTATTATTAGCTGGTCACCGCGAGATCAGTTAGATATTGCCAAAATTAATCAGCAGGCCATGCCAGTATTCGATGCGCAAAACGCACTTACTCGAACGCAAATTAATAGCTTAGTAGGTGACTACATGGGTATTGGTCGTACTAAATAAGTTTCCTTAAAGTATTTTTGATGAAAAAGGCTCGTTAATAATATTAACGAGCCTCTTTTGACTGACAATCAGAATTATTTTTACTGGGTTAATTACTTTATGCTGGTACGGCACCTTGAGTTGCTAGCCATTGCTGAATTTCTTGAGTTTTAGTAGCCAGTAACGATTGATCACCGCGACTTTCGATATTCAATCTAATAAGTGGCTCGGTATTCGATGCGCGTAGGTTAAAGCGCCATTCTCCAAAGTTCAAACTCAAACCATCGAGGGTTGATTTAACTGGTTGCTCGTTACTGAATTTAGCTTCAATCACGCTAATAATTGTTGATGCATCGTGAGTGGTGAGGTGAAAGTTTAGCTCACCTGAGCTAGGATAGGAGGCAATATAGCCTGTGACCAATTCTGATAAGGTTTTACCCGTGATAGACAACAGCTCAATGGTCAATAACCATGGAATCATGCCACTATCGCAATAGAAGAAGTCTCGGAAATAGTGATGGGCAGACATTTCACCACCATATACTGCACCTGAGTCCCGCATGACTTGCTTGATAAATGAGTGTCCAGATTTACTGATAACAGCTTTGCCGTTATGTTCTTCTATCACTGCTTCGGTGTTATAAATCACTCGTGGATCATAGACGATTGATTCGCTTGGATATTTATTTAAAAAAGCTTGTGCGAGCATGCCAACGATGTAGCTACCATCGATAAACTCACCTTGCTCATCAAATAAGAAGCAGCGATCGAAGTCACCATCAAAGGCGATGCCAAGATCAGCATTGTTGTCCAAAACGGCTTGCTGAGTAGCCACTCTATTGGCTTCTATCATTGGGTTGGGGATGCCGTTAGGGAAGCTGCCATCCGGAGTATGATGCAGTTTAATTACTTCAATCGGTGCATCTGCTTGTGCTAGCTTATCGATTAATAAATCGACCACAGGACCTGCGCTACCATTGCCTGAATTGATGACTAGTTTGAGCGGTTGCAGTTTATTGGTATCAATAAAGGTCATGATATGGTCAATATATGCGTCTTTATCAGTCAATAATTGCAATTTGCCTGATTGATTATCCGTAGTGAACTTCCCAGATTCTGCCAATGCTTGAATCTCTGCCAGACCGTCATCAGCACTGATTGGTTTTGAATGCTCTTTGACCAATTTTAGGCCATTATAGTTGATAGGGTTGTGACTGGCAGTGACTTCGATACCGCCCAATGCCTGATAGTGACTGGTAGCAAAATACACCTCTTCAGTACCACTCATACCCAAGTCGATCGCATCGATGCCTGCATCCATCATACCTGCGATAGCCGCCTGTTTTAACTGCTCACTAGAGTGGCGAATATCACTACCGATAACGATAGCAGGTTTTAGAGTTGCCATATCATTGGCTTGAGACTGAGCCGCTGCCTGATAACGCTGAGATAAAATCTGTGCGAACGCGCGCCCGATACGATAGGCAATCTCTTCATCGAGATTGACCCCAAGCTCACCGCGAATGTCATAAGCTTTAAATGAGCTGATAGTAATAGGGTTGAATGTCGCGGCTGGTTGGTAGCTGGTGGTCACAGAAGTGGACATAATAATAAAGTTCCTCGCGCATGAGCAGTGGTAAAGTGAAGATGTCAGTAGCACAATTATAAGCCAAGCTGTGTTCAATGATACACTAACTATGAGACAAGTCAGCAAACAACACATAAAACGACAAGAGCAGTCCTTATGAGTATTTCAGACAACACCACGACCGTACTTAAGCCCGTACAAGGAACACCAGAAGCCACAGGCCAGCTTGATGATCTTTTAGCATTGATGGCGCGGCTACGAGTTGATTGTCCATGGGATAAGAAGCAAAGCAATCATAGCCTCATTCCTTATGCCATTGAAGAGGCTTATGAGCTAGGCGAAGCGGTACAAAGCGACGATAATGAAGATATCAAAGGTGAGCTTGGTGATGTGCTACTACAAGTGGTGTTTCATTGTCAGATGTATGCTGAGCAAGGGCGCTTTGATATAAGTGATGTCATTACAACCTTACAGGAGAAGCTAGTTCGCCGTCATCCACATGTATTTGAAGCCGAAACGCTCAAAGATGATGCAGCGGTAAAAGTACGCTGGGATGAAATCAAGGTTGAGGAGCAGCAGGCACGCGAAGCACGTGGTAAATCAAAACGTCGCTTAGATCAGGTTAAAGCGGGTAGTGCCTTGATGCAGGCGCAAGATGTACAAAAGCAAGCGTCAAAGTTGGGTTTTGATTGGGAAGGTATTGCAGGTGCCGTAGATAAGCTAGACGAAGAGATTGCTGAGCTAAAGCATGAGCTAACAGACAAATCTACAGCCGAGGTCAAAGCCAATATCAGAGAGGTCGAAAAAGAATTAGGCGACTGTATGTTTGCACTCGTAAACGTTGCACGTAAACTAAATCTTGATGCAGAAGCGGCTACCTTAACCTGCGTGCACAAGTTTAAGTCCCGCTTTGGCTACATTGAAGAACAGTTAGCTGTTGCTGGCAAGCGACTAGAAGACAGCGATATAATTGAAATGGATGCACTGTGGGAAGCGGCGAAACAACATGAACGCTCATCGTAAATTTTCATTTGCCAGTTTACTAACGACCATAGCTTTTAGTCTCCTATTGTCTGTGGTCACACTCAGTAATGCGAATGCAGATCCTTGTTTTGACGACCCTAAACGTGCCTATGAGTATTTAATCGCAAAAGAAAAAGCTGTCATGCAAGCGCGTGAGCAGAAAGTCATCAATATCAATCGAGCCAGTGAAGGTGAGCTGGTTTCGTTAGATGGTATCGGCAGTAGTAAAGCGCAGGCAATAATCTTATATCGTGATATGTTTGGCGATTTTAAGACAGTGGGCGAGTTAGCAAAGGTAAAAGGTATCGGTCCAAAAACAGTCGAGAAAAACCAAAGACGTTTAAGCGTTCGCGATTAATGAGGGTGTTTTGCATTAATAAACCCCAATATTGACAAAATAGCATGTAAGTAAATGTCATAACACCCCCAGTAGGTCCAAAATTTGTTAAACTAGAGGGTACATCCGCCTGATAAACGCTGTGTTATTCAGGGGTAGTTAAAGAATACCGGCGAGGAGTAGATGCATGGCCGAGCGTGCCGCCAAGCAGTTAGAACTGAACAAATCTGAATTACCCAATTCCATTACTGAAGTGATTGCCACATTGACCCGTGCTGGGTTTGATGCGTATATCGTCGGTGGTGGTGTGCGCGATACTTTATTAGGTCTGCGCCCGAAAGACTTTGACGCTGTCACTGATGCCAAGCCGCATGAGATTAAAGACGTCTTTGGTAAACGCTGCCGCATTATCGGTCGTCGCTTTCAGCTAGCACATGTATACTCAGGTCGCGAGCTGATCGAAGTTGCTACTTTCCGTGGACCACCAACCAGTGCTGCCAATACCAACCAAGACGGTATGATTTTGCGCGACAATGTTTGGGGCGATATTCAGCAAGATTTCTCCCGTCGCGACTTTTCTATCAATGCATTGTATTATCAACCGCTTAAAGGCATCGTTCATGATTTCTGCGGTGCGCTTGATGATATTGACAACAGAATCATTCGTCTATTGGGCAATGCGCCAGTACGTATCGAAGAAGATCCTGTGCGCTTGCTACGTGCCTTACGTTTCAAAGCCAAGCTAGGCTTTGAGTTTGATGAAGCGTTGTCCGCGCAATTTAATGACGGAAACTGGTCGCTGCTTGAGCAAATATCACCGCATCGTCTCTATGATGAAACGCAAAAGATGTTTACCGGCGGCTATCTAGTACCACTATTGCCATTATTGTTTGAATCAGGTGCGATTGATAGCCTTATTATCTATCCACCATCTGAGCCAAGTGCTTTAGTGAATCAAGTAGCCATTAACACTGATAAGCGTATTGCAGCGGGCAAAAGTATCAATCCTGCATTTTTCTATGCTGCCTTACTGTGGGAAAATTACCTACATCAATTGGCAAAAGCTAAAAAGCGCAATATGCCGTTTGCCGAAGCGCAAATGCATGCGGCTGGGAAAGTCATTGACCGTCAACGTATTAAAACCGCTATTCCGAAATTTGCTGAGCAGTTTATCCGTGACATTTGGATATTGCAGCCAAAACTTGCCGCCCCGCGTAGTAAACAAATCGTTCAGCTGTCTGAGCATCCACGTTTCCGTGCTGGCTTTGACTTTTTATTATTGCGTGAGCAATGTGGTGATGCAGAGCATCCGCTATCAGAGTCAACCAACGATATGGGCGACTGGTGGCAAACGTACCAAACTTTGTCTGAACAAGAGCAGCAGCAAGCAGTTGATGATTTTGACGAAAATATTCGCCGAGGTGCTTATAAAAAAGGGCAACGTGGTCGCGGACGTAATCGTCAGGAATCAAAAACACAGACTACTGATAACGCAACACCTAATCAGAACAGTACAAAGCAGAATAAAGCCGATGTCCGTGCTGAAAAAGGTAGAAATGATCAAACAATGGTAAACGATTCGTCAAATGTACCAGCCCGTCGTCGCCGTGCTGCAAACCAATCTAAAACTGGCCGTAATGACAGCGCAAGACACAACGTGCAGCAAGTAGAGCAAGATAATAACGAGCTTGCTCAGTTACAGCAGTTGTCTCTCGCTAATAACAAGCAATCAGCAAGTCAACAGGCAAAGCCTAAGCCCCTATTTGTTATAGAGCATGAGAACGTTGTGCCACCTTTACAGAAGCAACTATCAGCTGACGATACGTCGAAACGCAGCAAAGCACCTGTACGAAAGCAAGCATCAACCAATCAAGATGCACCAAAGCAAATGGTTAAGTCTGAACGCTCAAATAACGTTCAGTCATCTAATACTAACCAGCCAGAAGTTCAGGTATCAGCTAGACCAGCTCGCTCGATTGCAAGATCACCTGCGCTAGTCAGTATGAATAATGAGCCGATTCCGCATAAGCGTCGCCGTCGTCAGCCTACTGTAGATGGTACAAGCAGTGTCGAAGTACAAAGTAGTAACGATGCGAAGGGCAGTAATGACAAAGCAAAGCCAGCAGCGAAGTATACGAAAAAAGTGCCTAAACCTGCAGTTGAATCGACTGATAAAAGCAATACTAAAGATGTAAAGGCAGTAGGTAGCAAGGCAGTAGATAGCAAAGCCGCGACAAAAACCATTGCACCTGCGAGAGCCAAAAAATCGGTAAAAGCAACTGCTGCGAAGGCTGCTAAAGCGAAGCAAGATACGAATGATCAGATGTCTGTTGTGAAAGTAACTGATAATAAAGGCCCTGTACCATCGAAGCGCCGCCGCCGTCAGCCTAGTACTGAAAGCGCATAATATGAATAACAGTACAGATGATATTAACTGGGTTACCTGTTATGTGGGCTTAGGTAGTAACCTCGCTAATGAGCTGGGTACGCCTACCGATCATTTGCAGCAGGCGCTTGCAGTAATGCGAGCACATAAGCAGTTACGCGAAGTAAGTGTCTCTTCTTTTTATGCTTCAGCACCGATGGGTCCACAAGATCAGCCAGATTTTGTCAATGCAGTGGCTGGCTTTGAGACGACACTTGCCCCTTACGAGCTGCTTACTTTTTGTCAGCAGTTAGAAGAGTCAGCCAAGCGGGCACGTTTGCGTCGTTGGGGTGAACGTAGTCTAGATGTTGATATTTTGCTGTACGGTGAAATGCAGATTACTGATCCAACACTGACAGTACCGCATGCTGGTTTAAGTGAGCGCAATTTTGTCTTAATACCACTGCGAGAGTTGTCGCCAAATTTAACCATCGCAGGTAAGTCGATAGGTGACTATTCCCAAAGTAGCGATTGGACAGGTTTAACATTAATATCAAGCAGTTGATTATAAATAACTAATACTAAGTGACAGACGTTAAATGTTTGAAAGATTTGTCTAACGTATTTCAAGCATAGCTCGGATAGTAGCAATATTAATAATCAAAGGCATTGCAGATTAATTGAGGGTCATATGACGACATTATCTACTCTAAATAAATTTAAAAAAGACGGTACTAAGTTCACTTGCTTAACCTGTTATGACTCGATGTTTGCACGAATGATGGAAAAAGCTGAAATTGATACGATTTTAATTGGCGATAGCTTGGGCATGGTTGTACAAGGCCATGACTCAACGCTACCTGTGACAGTTAAGGATATGGCTTATCATACTGCCAATATTGCCCGTAGTAACAAACATGCGCTGATATTAGCTGATCTTCCATTTATGAGTTATGTGACATTACCAGAAGCCGTTGCTAATAGCCGCACACTAATGCAAGCAGGGGCGCATGTCGTAAAAATTGAAGGCGGCAGTGAGCTGTGCGAATTGGTAACGACCTTGGCGCAAGCAGGTACACCAACTTGTGTACATCTTGGTTTGACTCCGCAATCAGTCAACGTGTTTGGTGGTTATAAAATCCAAGGTCGTGGTGATCAAGCGGCTGATAAACTGCTTGCTGATGCCAAAGCAGTCGTAGCCGCTGGTGCTGCACTGCTGGTATTAGAATGTGTGCCTGCTGAGCTTGCAAAAGCCGTTACTGAAACCGTTGCCGTGCCAGTCATTGGTATTGGTGCTGGTGCAGATACTGATGGTCAAGTGCTAGTGATGCACGACATGCTTGGTATGGCACATGGCCGAGTGCCACGTTTTGTCCATGATTTCTTAACGGATGAGCGCAATAGCGCGAACAGTATCGAAGGTGCTTTTGCACTCTATCAGCAGTCAGTACGCGAAGGTAGCTTCCCGACTGAGCAGCACCAATTTAGCTGATTTTGAAGTTATTAAAGCTATTGAACAACAGAACGTTTGAATAGAAGAAAAGTAATCATGTCTCCAATTATTCATCATGATATCTCATCACTACGTGAAGCGCTTCAGCCTTATCGTGGTCAGCAACATGATAAACAAGAGCGTCAGCAGCGTATCGCGTTAGTACCAACAATGGGTAATCTACATGACGGTCATCTTGAGCTGGTAAGAATTGCCAAACAGTATGCAGATGTAGTGGTAGTCAGTATTTTCGTTAACCCCACTCAGTTTGGCGTTGGAGAAGATTTTGATAGCTATCCACGTACGCTAAATGCAGATGTGGCCAAGCTTGCGACAATTAGTACAGATTACGTGTTTGCACCTAGTATTGATGCAATGTATCCAGTATTACCACCACCTACTACTGTGTTGGCTGGAGATATCGCAAATCAACTATGTGGTCAGTCACGTCCTGGACACTTTGATGGTGTTGGCATCGTTGTCTCTAAACTGTTCAATATCGTACAGCCAGATGTGGCAGTATTTGGACAAAAAGATTATCAGCAGCTTGCTATCATTAAGCAACTGGTACGTGACTTGAGTTATCCTATTAACATCATCGGCGCACCTATTGTTCGTGCTGATGATGGTTTGGCGCTATCATCGCGCAATCAATACTTAAGTGCAGATGAACGACAGATTGCCCCTGTACTACATCAAGCATTGCAAGAATTTGCTCTGCAATTAAAACGTACTGATCTTAGTCAACAAGCATTCGACCAACTGTTAGTAGATACACGGGCACGCATTAGTGATACAGGTTTTATTATTGATTATTTGGAAGTAAAGACTGAAGCGCTAGGTTCTGTTGTGAGCGACTCTACAACCTTTAATACAGAAAACAAAAACATCGTTATTTTAGTTGCAGCTTGGCTAGGACGAGCGCGCTTACTAGACAATCAGTTAGTAGTGATAAATTAGGCTCTTATGACATATCAGTAGGCTGGATACAATAGACTTGGGTGAGTAGATCATGGGTGTAAGTCAGGATCAAAATGTTAATACGTCAGTATCGGTAGTGGATCAGATGTCTACGAATAAGCTCAGTATATTGGTGGTGTCAGGGCGTTCGGGATCTGGTAAAACCTCAGTATTGAATATTTTAGAAGATTTGGGCTATTACTCTATTGATAATCTGCCGCTGTCTTTATTACCTAATGCTGCTCATAAACTGGTTAACGAAAGCGGCATTCATCGTATAGCGCTTGGTGTTGATATTCGAACGCCACGTGCTGATCTATCTAATTTTGCAGTAACGTATGCCTCTCTTAAGGAAACTTATGGCTCCAATGCGGTACAGATTCTATATGTGACTGCACAGGAAAGTACGCTGATAGCTCGTTTTAATGCAACGCGCCGTGTACATCCTTTGATGTCTCAAGATACTGACAGTGATAATGCTAAACATATTGCCTTTAATTTACCTGCCGCTATCAGAAAAGAAGTTGAACTGTTAGAGCCAATTGCTGGTCATGCTGATATTAGGATTGATACCAGTAGTTTAAATATCCATCAGCTAAAAGACAGTTTGCGTGAACATATAGGCATGGACAACCAGATTGTCATCAATCTACTGTCCTTCGGTTTTAAATACGGTAGCCCTATTGATGCTGACTTTGTATTCGATGTTAGGGTTTTACCGAATCCGCACTGGAACCCTGAGTTACGTGACTCGACAGGTTTAGATACTGAGGTAGGCACATTCTTTTCAGATTATCCAGAAGTAGCAGAGATGATGAGTGATATTGATAAGTTTTTGACCCGTTGGCTACCAGAGTTTTTGCACAACAATCGTCATACGGTCACGGTTGCCATAGGCTGTACGGGCGGCAAACATCGCTCTGTTTTTATCACTGATCATCTACAACGTCGCCTTGCTAATGCTATGCCTAAAGGCGTAAAAGTATTGGCAAAACACCGCGAAAAAAGTCGTTGGTAGTGATATCAGACACTATTTAATTTATTAATTATTATTTTGGAAAGCTTTTATGATTGACTGGAAAGAACAGGACATGCGCGTCTCGCGCACAGAACTCAAAAAAGCCCATGAGCGCTTGCAGCAGTTATCTATACCGCTTGCTAGCCTATCGAAAAAACAGCTAAAAGCCTTACCTGCCAGCGATTACTTCATGGCAGAGCTAATGGCGCTCGCTGATATTACTAGTGCTAATGCTCGCAATCGTCAGACCAAACGTGTTGGCAAACTCATGATTGAAGAGAATCGTCATGAGCTGATAAAAGCACTATTTGATGCCTTTTTTCCTAAAGAGCAAGTCTCAAAAATAGAGAGCTGGTACGAGCGTCTAAATATCAATGATGAAGGTACGCTTAAGCAGTTTGTGAAGCAATATAAAGCTTCTGAGCACCACAGCATGTACCAGTTACTATTGTGGATAGAGTATGCCAAACATATGCAAGATGATGAGTTGCTAGCAGAGTCTAAAGAAGATTTGGCGAGTTATGTTCGTGAAGTGGCTATTTTATCGCAGCTAAAAAAATAACACCGACACCAAGCTAGAAAGCCATTAATTAAAATATCGTTAGTTAAAAATGGATAGTTAGAAAATAGCTAGCTAAAAAACCATGCACAAAAAAGCCAATCATAAATTGATTGGCTTTTTTGTGCATGACATACAGTTGGATCGTATCATACGTCATGTATATGATTTAAATCTTTATTACTTGAGTTATTTCTTTTCGGCACGTACTTTATCAACTAAAAAGTCAACGATCTTAGGTACAGTAGCGTCTTGACCGCTGATGACATATTTACCTTGTACCACCACGGTTGGTACACCCGTTACTTGATAGCGTTTAGCGCCAGCTTGTGAGCGACCAATTTTTGTACCAACAGCGAATGAGTTGTAAAGGCTATTGAATTTTTTCTCGTCAACACCTTGTGAGCCATACCATTTACTTAGTGACTGTTGGTCAAACAGTTTTTTACCGTCTTTATGGATTGCGTTAAACAAAGCATCATGTGTTTTGTTTTCGAATCCTAGTAACTGCGCTGCATAGAAACCGCGAGCGTTGGTTTCCCAAACAGGATTCATTGCCGCTGGCGTTTTAAAGAAGGCAACATCTTTATCTTTGTTCTTTGCCCATTTTTCCATATGCGGGTTAAGCGCATTACAATGTGGGCAACCATACCAAAAGAATTCACGAACAATGATAGCATCACCGCTGATTTTCTCTGGGTTGTCTAGCACACGATAATCTTTTCCAGCGACATAGTCTGCAGCTTGTGCGCCCATAGAGGCAAGTCCGATGGCCATAGCTAGACCAGTCAGTGTGATGACACGTTTCATACTTTATCCTTGAGGTGTGGAGACTTAGAATGGGTTAAGAGGTTGGTGCCTGTATAGTTGTTAAACATGTGACACTCCAAAATATATAACTTTTAAAGCGTCTAAACTAGACAGCGCCGAGTATAATCGAACAATAACAAAGTATCGACTATGATAACGTAAAAAGTATGTACTTGTGAATCGCATTCTTAACCAATAGTTGTAAAGCTGTTAGCTATTATTTAAGGTATATTGCTTGTTAGTTTCTGAACCTACTGTTTCTTAAGTGTCTGCTTTATTTCTATGCGTGGTGCAAAACTGTTCAGAGTATTAGGTTGCGATATTATTATAAGGATATATCTTTTCTATATTAAAATACTGCCTAACAAATAGGGTAAAGTTTAAACTTATTCACAATCGGTGACGATGTGCTTACGACAAAAATGCTACTCTCATGCTAATATTAAGTACATAATCGTGCACGGTAAACGATAATAACGATAGTGACAATCAAGGAACATACCATGAGCTCAGCTTTAAATTCTTCGTCAACTTCAAGTGATCAAAATAATAATACCGCTTTCAATAATGCAGAGTCTAACACCATAAACGTAGATCCTAGTGAAGTCGAAAAATTTAATAACTTGGCAAGTGAGTGGTGGAGCAATACAGGCGCGTTTGCAACATTACATGAAATTAATCCATTACGTTTAAATTGGATAGAAGAAAACGTCAAACGTGGCTATCAAAATGCTGCTAGCAATAACGATACTGCTAACAAGACCGCTGAGCAAGGACTTGCTGGCAAAAAAGTACTTGATGTAGGATGCGGCGGCGGAATATTGTCAGAATCTATGGCACGCCGTGGGGCTGATGTGACAGGAATTGATTTAGGTACAGAAAACCTAAAGGCTGCTGCGTTGCATGCTGAACAAAGCCAGCTAGAGAATACGCTTCGTTATCAGCATATACCCGTTGAAGAGTTGGCAAAAACGCATGCTGGTCAGTTTGATGTGGTGACTTGCATGGAGATGCTAGAGCATGTGCCAGACCCTAGTTCGATTGTGCAGGCTTGCTATGAGTTGCTAGCTCCTGGCGGGGTTTGCGTACTATCAACGATTAATCGCAATCCTAAGTCTTATCTGTTTGCCATTGTTGGTGCAGAGTATGTACTGCGATTGCTTGATCGCGGTACCCATGACTATGCCAAATTTATTACGCCGGCTGAACTGGATAAAATGGCACTCAATACTGAATTTGTCCGTCAAGATATTATCGGTTTACATTATAATCCGCTGACCAAACGCTATTGGCTTGCCCAAAACGTTGATGTTAATTATATGATAGCCGTACAAAAGCCACTGGTTTGATGCTACATACAGTCATTTATTTACCATACTTTCACTAAACACATCATCAATTTCAAGAGCATTCACTATGACCCAATTTGTAAAAGCTGTTTTATTTGACCTTGATGGGACATTAATCGACACTGCTGCTGATTTTGTTCGTATCATTGGTAAGATGAGCCTCGAAAATGATTGGCAAGCACCGCCTGAAGTGGAAATTCGTGAGCAAGTCTCTGCGGGTGCCTCAGCCATGGTACAACTGATGCTAAGGCATAATGACCAACTCGAAGTCAGCGAAGAGGCGTTGCTTGAATTTCGTCAGCAATTTTTAGACGATTATGAAGCAGATATCTGCGTCGATAGTTGCGTGTTTCAAGCACTTGAAGCGGTATTGACCGAACTTGAAGCAAAGGGTGTGCCGTGGGGTATCGTTACCAATAAGCCGCGTTACTTAGCCGAAAAGCTACTAAGTGAGATGCAACTGGATCAACGTTGTGCGGCTCTAGTATGTCCAGATGATGTATCACGCACCAAACCAGACCCAGAACCGATGTATATGGCGTTAGAAAAGCTTGGTATACCCCGAGGTGCGGCGGGCTGCGTAGTCTATGTCGGTGATCATGTACGTGATATTGAAGCGGGTAATGCAGCTGGTATGCCAACGATTTTGGCTGCTTATGGATATATTCCACCTGAAGATCAAAAGTCTTTGAAAAAATGGGGTGCCGACTATATTACGGATACGCCTGAGCAGTTAAATAAATTATTACTCTCTTCTGGTAAGTTTGAGTATTTATAGACTGCACTTTTCTAAGCTGTCTTTCTATAGGCAGTTTTCATAGCGTTAGTAGTAAAGCTAGAATACCAATTATATATCACCAGTTTTACAACCATAAGCATATATCCTTAACGATTTGATGATAAGTAGTGAGTAATGCCATGAGTGACAACAATGATCAACCAGTCGATCAGAAAGACAATAAAAAAACGGTTCAAAGTCCTATTCAGCCTTTGACTCATGACGATATTCGTAGCTTTGTGCCATCCAGTAATTGCCTAGATGGTAAGACTATCTTAGTGACTGGTGCAGGGGATGGTATTGGCCGTGTTGCTGCATTGACCTACGCTCGTTATGGTGCCACTGTTTTATTGTTAGGGCGCACTAGTAGCAAGCTTGAATACGTCTACGATGAAATTGAAAGCCTTGGTGGTAAACAGCCTGCTATGTTGCCGATGAACCTAGAAGGGGCAACTTACGCTGAAATGCAGCAGCTTGAAGGACTAATTAACAAAGAAATCGGACAGTTAGATGGTATTTTGCACAATGCTGGCGTGTTAGGCCAACTGACGCCACTTGAGATGTATGACGTCGATACTTTTGCCCAAGTGATGAAAGTAAATTTCACAGCGACTTTTATGTTGACCCAAGCGTTATTGCCACTATTGAAAGATGCTGATCATGGCTCTGTTGTCTTTACCTCTAGCACTGTAGGTACGCATCCTCGCGCTTTTTGGGGGGCTTATGCACTCTCAAAACAAGCAGTAGAGGGTATGAGTGATATTTTTACTCAAGAAACTCAGAACACCACTAATCTACGCTTTAACTGTGTAAATCCAGGCGGTACTCGTACCAATATGCGTGCGCATGCTTATCCAGGTGAAAACCCTATGAGCTTAAAAACGCCTGAGGACATTATGGCTGGCTATGTTTGTCTGATGAGTGATGAAAGTATTGGCGTACGTGGCCAGGTAGTTGAGCTACAACCTAAAGATTAGTAGTGCAGTTTGTGAATCGATTACGTCATTATTTATTGATAGTTTTATAAACTATCGCAGGTTGCAATTGACTATAGATAGCCCCATCTATTTGTTATTAAAGACATTTGTGTTGTCTGATTATAACGAATAAAAAAACAGGGTAAAATTATGGCAGGTGGTTGGTCAAGAGATGGTGCTGAGCACGAACAGATGGATGCAACTGTAAATGATGCGTTGGAGCGAGCGAGACGTTCGTTGCCAACAGGTATAAGTGCTGAGCTGTGTGACGAATGTGGCAAGCCTATTCCAGAGGCACGGCGACTGGCAGTGCCTGGTATTCAGCATTGCGTTAGTTGTCAGACGGAACTTGAACAAGAAGCAAGAGCAGCTGAGCTGTTCAATCGTCGTGGTAGTAAAGACAGTCAGTTGCGCTAAAAAATAGTTAGTTGCTTCGAAAAAAAGGGCGAACATTGCTAGGTAAAATAGTAATGTTCGCCCTTTTTTATCTGTTGCTATATAACCATTGCCATCAGTTCGCGATCGCAATTTTCCCAGTTTATCAAGGATGATAACGCTTCAGCATCATTCTTACTTTCTGTTTTTTCTATAGCTGTGTCGACATCACCATCTGATTGTAAAATAATTTCCAATCGACTGTCAGTCTGTGGGTCAATAGTTTTGGTAGTTAGACTACCAGGGTTAAAATTGATCTGCATCCATCCATCAGAGGTATGCACCACGCCCTTGATACGTTCCCAGTTTGGCAATGCTAATAGCCAGTTCTGTAGGTCGTCAGCGTTTAGTACGTAGTATGCAGGTAGTCGCCATCCAGCCAATTGAAAGTCTTGCTGCTCTTCATGATAGCGATAGGGTAGGTCATTATTAATATTGTCTTGAGCTTCGTGCTCATCTGTAGATGGACTCGACACTGGCATAGCGGCTAAAGAATTGCCTTGAGACCGTAAACCAATCATCGATTTTTGAGAGTGAGCGATATTGACTTTGCGTTGATTCGAAATGATATAGCTAGGTTTGTTCAGCTGATCTTTCAACGTTGCTGAGTATGCGTCTGTTAATTGGACCTCTGATAAATCTGTTGTTTCAGCTGACGCCAGTCTTGATGCTATCCAAATGATTTTTACTTGAGAATTTAGCTTGGTTATCCACTTTACCAAAGATTGTTTTTCGCTAGTATTTAATTGGGCATAGCGATTGATGATTAACACATCGGCATCACGGACATGCGCCTGAAAACCATCATGATCACGATACTTACTCTGTTGCCATTGCTCGCCACTCAACACGGTTATCACGGCATTCATTTTTAGTGCGGTTTGCCAATGCGGCGCACTGAGTTGTAGTATCAGATCGCGTGGATGTGCTAACCCTGTAGGCTCAATAAGTAGTCGCTGCGGATGATGATCACTGAGCAGACGACTGATTGCAATTTGTAAGGGCAGCTGACTAGTACAGCAGATACAGCCGCCACTGACTTCACGAATGGCGATATTTTCTTGCTCAAAATCACTGTCTTGAGAACTCGCTAAAAGTGCACCGTCGATACCGATACGGCCAAACTCATTGATCAGTAGAGCCCAGCGCTCGTCATTAGGTTTTGTGGCCAGTAATTGATTAATGACAGTAGTTTTACCAGCACCTAAAAACCCTGTCACTAATGTGCAGGGTATATTCTGAAAAATCATAGGTTTTTTCACAGGTATACTCATCATATTGGCACGTGCTTGTAAGCAACCAAACACGGCCTATATTAAAAGAAATTAGACCAACCAAAAGTTATTCACTTTCGATGGTTTCTATCTCAGCTTCATCAGGAACGAACACATAACCTACGCCCCAAACCGTTTGGATATAACGTGCCTGTGAAGGGTTGTCTTCGATCAGACGACGTAAACGTGATACTTGTACATCGATAGAGCGCTCCATTGCACCCCATTCACGACCACGAGCAAGGTTCATCAACTTATCACGGGTCAATGGTTCACGTGGATGCTGTACGAGTGCCTTTAGGACTGAAAATTCACCAGTCGTTAAAGTAACGACATTACCGTCACGTTTAAGCGTACGAGTTGACAAATCCAGTGTCCATGGCCCAAATTCAACCACTTCAAGCTGATGGCTTGGCGCACCTGGCAATTCTCGGTTTTGACGACGCAGTACTGCTTTGATACGAGCCAAAAGCTCTTTTGGATTAAATGGTTTAGGTAGATAATCGTCTGCACCTGCTTCTAGACCTGCGATACGATCAGCGTCGCCACCTTTAGCGGTAAGCATAATGATAGGAATATCTGCATTGTCTTCACGTAGACGCTTGCAGATACTGATACCATCTTCGCCTGGTAGCATTAAATCGAGCACGACCAAGGAGAAAAGCTCACGCTGCATGAGTTTATCCATTTGACTGCCATCATGAGCAGTACGAACAACGAAACCATCATCTTCTAGAAAGCGTTGCAACAAAGAGCGCAGACGAGCATCATCATCGACGACTAAAATACGCTGCGTCAACGTGTCAGGGCTGTTGTTATCGGTCATACAGACATCCTTTTATAAAAATTATTGTTATCAGAAACGACAAGTAAATAGCTATGAGCAAAAACATTGCCATTAATCGTCATTATTTAATTATTGGTTACGAATAAGCGCATTATAAAATTAAAAACTATTGTTCAATATGTCAGCACATATCAATATTTGTGTTATTACTACTTTAGTGTATAAGATTGCACCGTGAATTGCATCACCCATGATAATAAATGCTGTATGTGTTTGTTTAATAAGTCCATAGGATGTGCGATATAGAAGGATTTATGCCATAAAATGCGCAATAAATAACGAAAAGATAAAAAGGATTTTTATTCATGCAGCTTTTGCTATAATGCAAAGCTACATTTCTCAACGATTGATACGTATATGAGTAGCACTGATACCTTAACGTCATCTCAAACCTCGACAAATGCACAGGTTTTAGATGCAACCACACACGCGAATATTCACGACAAGCTTGCTCGCGCGCTTGGCATTAAGACTGCTCAAGTCAATGCGTTTGTCAAACTTTATGATGAAGGCGCGACGGTTCCTTTTATTGCGCGTTACCGCAAAGAGAAGACTCAGAATCTTGATGATGCGCAGCTGCGTGCTTTAGAGAAGTCTCTTAATTATGAGCGTGACATGGCAACACGTCGCCTCAAAATTACTGAGCTACTAAGCACACAAGGCAATCTGACTGATGAGCTACAGACGCGTATCGATAATGCGACGTCTAAGCTTGAGCTTGAAGACATCTATCTGCCATATCGCCCGCGTCGTCGTTCGCCTGCTGCCAAAGCTCGTGCCGCTGGTCTTGATAATGCTGCCCAAGCGGTGTTGACGCAAGAAGTCACCCCGACGGATGCCTTGGCTGACTATCAAGTCCAGTCAAGTATCACTGATGACAGTGGTAATGAAATCGAGGTTGATTTTAGCGATATCGAAAAACAACTCGCTGGCGTACAAGCGATCATAGTTGATGAATGGACACAAGCACTGGGCTTGTTGGATAACTTACGCAGTGGTTTTGCCAAAACTGCCAGTATCGTATCGAGTGTTGCGAGCGAAGAAAAGCGCGAAGTTGGCGAAAAATTCAAAGACTATTTTGAGCATAGTGAAAGTCTTGCTCGATTGCCAAACCATCGCCTATTAGCAATGTTGCGCGGTCGTCAAGAAAACGTCTTGGGTCTAAAAATTGAAGGCGAAGACACGCCATTTATCGAAAAAATCATCAGTCATTTTGATGTCGATACCAAAGCACCAGCAGCACGTCGCGAGTTTTTAGCAGAGGCAGCCAGTAGCTTGTGGAAAGACAAGTGGCGTCCACATATCGAGCACCGCTTGTTAACTGAAAAGCGCCTAGCCGCAGAAGCGGATGCGATTGATGTGTTCGCTAGCAACTTACAGCACTTGCTCATGTCTGCACCTGCAGGGCCAAAAGTGATTTTGGGTGTCGATCCTGGTATCCGTCATGGCGTAAAAATGGCTATCGTCGATGCGCAAGGTCATGTTGTGTCAGATAGCGAAGAGAAACCTGTGATAGCGACCGTGTATCCGTTTGCACCTGATAATAAGATGGATGAAGCCAAAAAAGTCATCGATGCGCTGTTAAGCACTTATAACGTTGATTTGGTAGCCATCGGTAATGGTACTGCAAGTCGTGAAACAGATGCGATGATCAAAGAGATTTTGGCCGCGAACGATGCACTAAAAGCTAAAGCCGTCATTGTTAATGAGTCGGGCGCGTCTGTTTATTCGGCAAGTGAGCTTGCTAGTGATGAGCTTGCTAACCTAGACGTTTCGGTACGCGGAGCGGTTTCTATTGCGCGTCGCTTGCAAGATCCATTGTCAGAGCTTGTTAAAGTTGATCCAAAAGCCATTGGCGTGGGTCAATATCAGCACGATGTTAATCAAAACCAGCTTGCAGACAGTCTTGATAAAGTAACTCAAGACAGCGTGAATGCCGTTGGTGTGGATGTGAACATAGCCAGTCCAGCCATCTTGGCTCACATCGCAGGTCTTAATCGCAATGTGGCGCAGCAAATCGTCACCTATCGCAAAGAGCACGGTGCATTTGATAGCCGTGAAGCGCTTAAAAATGTCCCACGCCTAGGCACTAAGACATTTGAGCAAGCAGCTGGTTTCTTACGTATTCGTAATGGTAGCAATCCACTAGATGCCACTGGTGTGCATCCAGAGAGCTATGCATTGGTCGATAGCTTACTCGCACAAGCGGACAAGTCATTATCGGAAGTCATTGGTAACGATGGTGTGCTCAATACTATCGATACGACTACATTGGCTGCTAACGACGATAACGTCAGCGTAAAAGCGATTATCGAAGAGCTTGCTAAGCCTGCTCGCGATCCACGTCCTGAGTTTAAAACAGCCAATTTCCGTGATGACGTCAATAGCATTAAAGATTTAAGCGAAGGCATGACGTTAGAAGGAGTGGTTACTAACGTGACGGCTTTTGGTTGTTTCGTTGACGTTGGCGTGCATCAGGATGGTTTGGTGCATATCTCGCAGATGGCCAATGACTTTGTCGCAGACCCTATGAATCGTGTCAAACCCGGTGATATTGTGTCGGTACGTGTCATCTCTATCGATGAGAAACGTGGCCGTATTGGGTTTAGTATGAAGCCTGAATCTGAAAAACCTGTACGTACTGCTGCCAAGTCTACGACAGCTAGTGCAGATGGTGAGAAAACCAGTCGTCCGCGCAATAATAATACAAATAGCAATCGTCCAGCTGCTGACAAACGTCCATCTAAGCCACGTGGTAAGCGTCACGATAAAGACAGCTCGAGTAATCGTAGCAAACCAGCCAAAAACGATAAAGCTGAAGCCCCAAGTAAGATGGGTACACTCGGAGCTCTATTACAAGAAGCTGGCGTCACCAAAGCTAAGAAATAATTACTATTAAAAGTAGCTAAAATTTGTAGTCACGTATAACAAAAAAGGCAGCCATAGGGCTGCCTTTTTTTGTCTCAAAAATACAATACGAAATTACTATTTCAAGTAATGCATTAGCCGATATTACCTAACTATCTGATGACAGGTTGTTGCATATCAGGTTGCTGCATATCAGGTTGTTGCATATCTGGCTGTTGCATATCTGGTTGCTGCATGTCTGGTTGCTGCATGTCTGGTTGCTGCATATCTGGTTGTTGCATATCTGGTTGTTGCATATCTGGTTGTTGCATATCTGGCTGTTGCATGTCTGGTTGTTGCATGTCTGGTTGTTGCACACCTTCTACCTGCGTAGCCATGCCTGAATTGCCATTGGTTCTCGCAATAGAAATGGTTTGAGTTTCACTGATTTGAAATGGGCTAGCTTCAGCAGAAGCGACCTCACTCTCTGCACTTTCCACTTCAGCTTGCATTGCACTATCAGCAGCTGCTTTTTGCATGTTCGCTGGTGTCATATCTGTTGGTGCTGCCATTGCAAGTGTAGGTAATACAAGTGTAGTACCCAAAATTAACGATAAAATATTCTTTTTCATTGTAAAGCTCCGATACATATTATTAGTAATAATTAGAGATTGCGTTTTAGATATCATTTATTTTTTGACTATCCGATCTAATTATAATCGCTCGCCTCAACATCCATATTTGTATCGTTAGTTTCCTCCATTTCTTGTTCAACTTCGTCAGTTTCGCCGTTCATTTCATTTGCTTCATTACCCATTTCCATATCGACATCAGCAGTATTTGACTCTTCGACATCTACCGCGCCAGGTTGAGTAGCTAGCAGTTCACCATCAGGACTTTCTACTTCGGCTTGTACAGTGCTCTCGACAGGAGCATTACGCATATCTGATGGTGCTAGATCGCTATTATTGACAGGTGCTG